>JAGPKI010000042.1 GCA_018054005.1 Caldisericia bacterium | reverse complement strand
AATTGTGTATGTTCCTTTATCCTCACTATCTAATAATGCATTGAAGTCCATAGGGTTATGTTCAACTTTTATACCAACTTTCTTTAGCATTGGTTCCATTACAGTTACTTCTCTTTCTCTGAATGCTGCGCCTACTGCATATGGTATCTTTAAAATCGCTTTTGTTCCATCTGGAAGAATTCTAATTCCATCAGATCCCATCTTCCAACCTGCTTCATCAAGTAATTTATTTGCAATTTCAACATTCTTATCTGTCCAGTTATATTTGTCAAGTACAGGTATCCAATCTCTTGAGCCAGGTGGTAAGCATGATCTATATGGCTCTAATCCAACTCCTCCTCTTCTTGTTACTTCAGCTCTATCAATAGCATACATAAATGCCTGTCTTACTCTTTTATCCTTAAACCACACTGACTCATGGTTAATATGCATCAATCCACCACCAGTTCCTGGAACATAATATACATTAAAATCTTTCCCCATTCTTTTCTCAAATAGCTGTGCTTGGTCAATTAAAAGTACCTGTTGTCCCATATCAATTGTTCCAGTGAGTAAGTTAGCTAAAATTGTATTTGTATCCTGTATAAATCTAACAGTAATGGTATCTAATACTGGCTCTCCACCAAACCAATTCTTGTTCTTTTCATATATTATATATTGTCCTTCAACATATTCTTTAATCTTATATGGTCCAGCATACATTGGTTTTAAATTAAACTCATGTGCATTTATTGCTCCTGGATTTGTTTCAACCAAATCTTTGAATATTTTAGATGGATATATACTCCAACCAAGTAAACAGTAGATATTCATAATTTTATAAGTTGCTTTAACAGTATAGTTATCAACTTTTTCAATTTTTGTAATCTCATCTTGAGGCCATCTTGATACAACAGCAACTTCAGGTGCCATAATCATCTTGTAACTTGTCATAATATCATCTGCAGTAACTTCAGTTCCATCCCACCATTTTATACCTTTACGAAGTTTATATGTGACTTCCATGGTTCCATTTGCTTTATCAATTTTAAGTAATCCATTTGCTTCGCTTGGAACAGCAACTGCCATCTCTGGATACATTGTTCCACTTGGATGAGCACCAATTAAACCACTATGTAAGAAAGAAACTGCCATTGCAGTATATGCACTATCTGAAGTTAAAGTCATAAAACTTTCAGGTCCTTCTTCATTTACAATTGACATATTCTTCTTTGTGTTCGCTGTTGGTGGATATAGAATCTGATAAACTCCAAAAGCACATTCTGCTCTTGTTCCGTTAGCAGTTGGACGAATGTTTCTATCTTTATCCCATTTCAGAATTTGTACTTTTGGTCTTACAGCTATAGTCATAGCACCAATTGCCCAACTTGCAATTTTATTCTCATCATTTGCTAAACAAACAGGTTCAGTGATTTTTGAGGCTTCAGGGGTTAAACCTAAAACATTCACTAAAGTCGCAGCAATTTCTTGACGTGTAATATTTCTACTTGGACCAAATGTTCCGTCTGGATAACCCTTAAGATATCCTGCTTTTGCTGCTGTCTCAACTTGTTTGTATGCCCAGTGATTGGTTGGAACATCTTTAAATGTTGGTGTTGCAGGAGAAATAAGAGTTAATTTCTTTGCGAGAACAACCATTGTGGCAAATTCTGCTCTTGTAACATTATTTCCTGGTTTAAAAGTCCCATCTGGATAACCTTTTAAAATACCAAGTTCAACAAGTTTATTAATCTCTTTGTAAGCCCAATAACTTTCAGGTACATCAGGGAATTTCGCTTGAGCAAAAACACTACCCCATGCACCAAAACCAACTAATAACAGCAGTACTAACATTACTGCTAAAACTTTTTTAAACATCTAAACCCTCCTTTTTGTAAGGTTTTTTAAATTTTTTTGCTGTTTTTTTGGAACTTATTCTCACCTCCCTTTTTTCTTTTAAATTTTATAATAATTTTCAAATTTGTCAATATATTTGTTATTGCAAAGTGAGATATTAATTTTTAATTATTTATGAAATTTAAAAAAATCTTTTCTAAAATTCTCGTTTTAACTTTTTATCGGTCTGAAAAATTAAAAATAATTAATAGATATAAAAAACATTGTGTCTGAAATTTAAATCATTTTCTCGGTAATTATTTATATTTTAATTTTTGTTATATAAAAGATATTATCTATATGATTCATAATTAGTAATCTAATTTTTTCTATTGATGATAAGATTAAAATGGTAAACAATATCAACACTATCATAGATTAAAATTAATTTATTTTTGTTAATAATTCTTAGTCTAATTATTATGTAAAACAATAAAAATTCTTTTCAATTTGTTTTTTGGAAATCTTCTACTTTTTCAAATGATATTCTTATTCACTTTATAACTTTTTCTTCTATTTCATCAAATTTACAAACATTTGCTCTACATTTTTTCTCTTTAATATGTTCATAATATTCATCTCTAAAATATTTCAAAGTAGATAACACTGGATTAGGGGCTGTTTGACCTAAAGCACATAAACTTGTTGATTTAACAACTTTAGCTAATTCTTCGAGTCGAGTTATATCTTCCATTGTTCCTTTGCCTTTTGTTATTTTATCAAGTATATTATACATTTGTTTCAAACCAACTCTACATGGAATACATTGACCACAAGATTCATCAACAGTAAATTCAAGGAAAAACTTAGCAATATCAACCATACAGTTATCTTCATCAAGAACAATTAATCCACCAGAACCCATTATAGCTCCAAGCGATGTTAAAGATTCATAATCAACTGGTGTATCAAGATTTTGTTCAGAAACACAACCGCCAGAAGGTCCACCAATTTGAACAGCTTTAAATTTTTTACCATTGGCGATTCCACCACCGATATCAAAAATTATTTCTCTAAGACTTATTCCAATTGGAACTTCTACAAGACCAGTGTTAATAACTTTGCCAGAAAGTGCAAAAACTTTTGTTCCTTTACTTTTTTCAGTTCCAACTGAAGAAAACCACTCTGGACCATTTAAAATTATTTTTCTTATATTTGACAAAGTTTCAACATTATTTATAATAGTGGGTTTACCCCATAAACCCTTTTGAGCTGGAAATGGTGGTCTTGGTCTTGGTTGCCCTCTTTCGCCCTCAATAGATGCTATCAATGCTGTTTCTTCTCCACAAACAAAAGCACCTGCTCCAATTCTTATATCAATATCAAAATTAAAATCTGTTTCTAATATTTTTTTCCCTATTAAACCATATTTTTTTGCTTGTTTTAACGCTAATTGTAATCTCTTAACAGAAAGTGGATATTCAGCTCTGATATAAATATATCCTTTATTAGCGCCAATTGCATATCCTGCTATTGCCATTCCCTCCAAAACTGTATGTGGATCGCCTTCGCAAACTGACCTATCCATAAAAGCACCAGGATCCCCTTCATCACCATTACATATAACAAATTTTTGGTCACCTTTTGCTTCTCTTGCAAATTTCCATTTAAGGCCAGTTGGAAAACCTGCTCCTCCTCTTCCTCTTAAACCAGATTTTGTTACTACATCAATAACCTCTTCTGGCGTCATTTCTGTAAGAACTTTAGCTAAAGCTTCATATCCACCTGTTCCAATATATTCATCTATATTTTCTGGATCTATATTTCCACAATTACCTAAAACTATCTTTAGTTGTTTTTCGAAAAAAGGGATGATTTTCTTTTCTTCAACTTTTTTTCTTGTTTCAGGAGTTTCCCACAAATACTCTTTTACCGGTCTACCTTTAATGAAATGTTCATCTACAATCTTTTCGATTTTATCTTCATTTAAGCTAATATAAAAAGAATTATCAGGATAAACAATCATTAAAGGGCCATACTGACAAGGACCCATACAGCCAGTTTCAATAACTTTAACCTCATCTTGTAAATTCTTTTCATTTATTAAAGTCATTAATTTATTTTTAACAGCCTCTTCCCCTGATGAAAGACATGCAGCTCCACTACAAATTAAAACAGTTAAAATAGTCATCTTTCCACCTCAAATTTTTATAATATAATCAGAAATTTGATTTCCATTTATAATATGCTCAACAATTATTCTTCTTGCAATATCAGGCGATACATTTCCATATATAGTATCTGGTTTTCCTTCTTCTTTAACAATAACAAATGGCTCTTTAGATGGAAAATCTTTTTCCCCAGTTTGAGAAATTATTACATCTGTTAAATTCCTTTTTTCGATTTCATCAATAAGTGTTTTTAAAACCTCTCTTGCTCCAGCCGCAATTCCACTTGTGCCCATACCTACGACTATATTAACCCTTGCTTTACCTTTTCTTAATTCCATTTCTTTTTGAACTTTTTCTCTTAATTTTCGTAAATCTTCAACTTTCACAATTCGCCTCCATCTTTTCAAAATTTTCATAAAAATAACTTTTCAAAAATTTAATAACTTCTGGGTGGCTCAAAGGTACATCACCCAAAAAATTTTTAATTTTTTTTGTGTCAAACTCAAAAATTTTGCCATCCTTATTATAATAAATATAAAAATCACAAGCACAAGCAATAATTAAGATTAAAAAACTATTTTCTAAATCACCAATTGGTGATAAATTTGGATGACTTTTTCTAAATTTTGCATAAATTCTTGTACCAAAATTTTCCTTACTCTCTATTTTAAACTCGCCATCGCATAATAATGCAATCTGTTTAAAAAGAGGTATACCAAAACCTACTTCTTTACCACTTTTAGTTGTATAAAAAGAATCCTGAACTTTCTCTAAAATATCCTTTTCAATTCCTATACCATTATCTTTTATCTCAATTGTTATATAATCATTTTTTGAATCTTCGAATATTATCATTTCTATCAAATTAGCTTTTGCTGAAATTGAATTTTGCACAATATCAATAATGTGAAGAGAAAGTTCATCCATTTGTTTGATTCTCTTTTCTCCTATATTCCTCTATTATTGATTTTGCTTTATCGGGAGATAAATTTCCATAAACATCTTTATTTATCATCATTACAGGTGCAAGTCCACAACATCCAAAACATCTTGCAGTTGATAGAGTAAAAAGTTTATCCGCCGTGGTTTCTCCTACTTTAATATTTAAATCTTCTGACAATGCTTTAAGCACTTTTTCAGAACCTTTAACAAAACATGCAGTACCTAAACATATATTGATTAAATACTTAGCAGCTGGCTCTGTTCTAAAAAAATGATAAAAAGTAACAACTCCATAAATTTTACTTAATGGAACCTTTAACTCATTAGAAATAAAACAGAGGACTTCTTCTGGTAAATAGCCAAAAATTTCTTGAGCTCTATGTAACGCTTCAATCAGTGATGGTTTCTCTTCTTTCTTCAAAATTCTTAAACTCAATCTAAGTGCATCATATTGAGGATTCTCTTTAATGTCACACTTTTGCATAAAATTTACCTCCTTATTTATATAATGTTATAATCTTTACTAAAAATTTTGTATCAACATCTTCTTGAATAAAACCAAACAGTGAGATTGTGTAAAAAAAAATAGTATCAGTAAAAGAAGGAATAATATCTGTTTTTCTACCTTTTACAATTTTATATAATTTATTATGAGTAATTTTAGATAAATTTATCAATAACTTTTCTTCATGTCCTAAAACAATTTTTTCTACATCAACTATTGCCTGAATACTAAAATATTCTGAATCATTTTTAACATCAGGTAATTTTTCATAAATAATTTTACATACAGATAAAGAATCATCAAAATATATTAGAAGATGAACTTTGTTTTTTGTTCGCAAATCCATTACAAAAAAATTTTTGAATATTTGCTTTTTGGCTTGAACTTGGTTACAGTTTTTATCAGCAATTTTTTTTGATAAAAGAGTGTTATCCATATAATTAAGATTCGTGATTGAATTCAAGTTAAAGTCAACTTCCTTTACTTCCTTAACAACATTTTTTGATAATGTCTCTAAACTTCCACAAGGAGATAGAGTTGAATGAATATGCAAATCTGCCATAAATTTACCCATCTTTCAAAATTTTATAAAGTTTACCTGATATTGTAAATGGATCGAGTTCAGTTCCCAACAACCACAATCCCTCTTCATTTGATTTTTTTATAACTTCTTCATCAGGAATTAGATTATTACAAATTATTATTCCAGTTAATTCTCTAATTGAAGCAACTGCAATTATATTTAAATGTCTTTGAACAGTTATCCATAAAGATTTTTTTGGTGCTTTTGCAAGTACAACTGATAGTAAATCTGAAGTATATCCATTTTCAACAATTTTCTCTTTACCTGAAGAAAAGATTGTTAGATTAAGTGCATCAATAATTGAATTTATATCCATAACAAATTTCATTATATTTATTTATGTTAATTTGTCAACAATTTTGTATACTGAAAACAGATTTTCATATTCTTTTAATATTTCAGGATCATTTTTTATTCCATATAGTTTCCCAAGATAATAGGTTGCATCCTCGAAATAGAAGGGTCCTGAATTATCTAAAATTTTAACTTTCTTTGCATCTATTTTAACAATGTTAAGAGTAAGAAAAGAAAGAAATAATATAAAAGAAAACAAAAATACTAAAAATTTTTTTATAATATCTCCTTTCATAATTTAAAATTATACCTTTTTATTAGTTATAAATCCTAAAAAAATTCTAATAATTTACTAATTTTCGTAGAAACCTTAAATTTGAAAACTACAAAAATCTCTATTATTTTATTTGTATAAAAATTAAAAAAATATAAATGTCCAATAAATGAGGAGATATCTTGTTGACTTTTAAATTTTAATTGAAAAAATTTATAAAAAATAGTTTTGAATATTTTTGTGGTTAATAGTTTACAATAGTAGACTGTCTGTTTTTGTAAACATAGGGAGAATAAAAAAGGGATGGGTATATACCCAACCCTTTATCTTGTTACTATTATTTATTATTTATTAATTAGCAATTTTAATTGAAATTCTTGTTACTCTATCATCAAAGATTATATGATATCTACCTGATGAATAGAAATCTATTATCAAATGGTATCTTGTATCAGCATATTCACCCCAGAAGTGGTTATTAGTTTTTGTATATCTATTGAAAGACATCCATCCAGTATCATAACCTTTAGATGGAATAACTACTCTCCATCTTGGCGCAAGAGATGTAACTAAATCAATATAAATTCCTGCACCTGATTTAGTATCAAAGAAAGAGGTGCTATCAACTTCAAACTCTACATGAATTGTGTGATTTGTTGTAACATTAAAGAAGGTATATGAATTAGGTTTACCAACTGATATACCATCAACTAATACATCAGCAATTCTATAACCTGTGTCAGGATAAAAATTAAATGTTTGATCATCACCATGAGTTACAATAATATCTCCAGATGGATTGATTGACCCATTAGGACCAGCTGTTGCTTTTATTATATATGTATTTATTGTTTGAACCATTCTCAATGTACCATCACCTGAGATAGTACAGGTTGTATTAGCTGAGTATGCATTCTCAACAGATACACCACCTTCTGTTTCCCATCTTGTGAAGGTATAACCAGTAGCAGGATTCGCAGAAATATTATATGTATTAGGAGGTTTAGATGCTGAATCACCATCGCTATAAGATACACCATCAAATGTTATTGTTCCACTATTTGAAGGAACTGTATCAAAGGTAATAGTAATAGTACCAATGGCATAAAGTCTATCATCAAATGAGCCAACATATATTGTACCATCACTTCCTATTGCTGGGGAAGATATTATAATAGCACCTGTAGTATAGGACCACTTGGATGTGCCATTTTGGTTAATGGCATAAAGATTTTTATTATATGAGCCAACATATATTGTACCATCACTTCCTATTGCTGGGGAAGATTCTATATAACCACCTGTAGTATAGGACCACTTGAATGTGCCATATGGGTCAATGGCATAAAGATTATGGTCAAATGAGCCAACATATATTGTACCATCACTTCCTATTGCTGGGGAAGATAATATATAACCACCTGTAGTATAGGACCACTTGAATGTGCCATCTGGGTTAATGGCATAAAGTTTATCATCATATGAGCCAACATATATAGTACCATCACTTCCTATTGCTGGGGAAGATAATATATAACTACCTGTAGTATAGGACCACTTGAGTGCGCCATATGGGTCAATGGCATAAAGTTTTTTATCAAATGAGCCAACATATATTGTACCATCACTTCCTATTGCTGGGGAAGATTCTATATAACCACCTGTAGTATAGGACCACTTGAGTGTGCCATCTGGGTTAATGGCATAAAGCTTATGGTCATCTGAACCAACATATATTGTACCATCAATTCCTATTGCTGGGGAAGAATATATAACATTACCTGTAGTATAGGACCACTTGAGTGTGCCATTTTGGTTAATGGCATAAAGATTATGGTCATATGAGCCAACATATATTGTACCATCACTTCCTATTGCTGGGGAAGATTCTATATAACTACCTGTAGTATAGGACCACTTGGATGTGCCATCTTTGTTAATGGCATAAAGTTTTTTATCATATGAGCCAACATATATTGTACCATCACTTCCTATTGCTGGGGAAGATAATATAGCATCACCTGTAGTATAGGACCACTTACGATTGTTGTCCTGTGCCCCAAGATAAGGACTCTGACCTGTATGTTTTAGGTCATGGTGAAACATTGGCCATGGTGTATTTGCTAACTCTGCTTTTACTTTTTCCACCATAGGTCCTACGCTTATTATCAATACTAACAATATTATTATTAATGTTGATTTTAATAATTTTTTCTTTAAATTCATATTCTTCCTCCTTTTACATTTAAAATTCTTAGATAATTTTTTACTATTTTGTTTACCTCCTTTGGTGATTTTCATATTTTTTATATGAAAAAAAAATTCTCTATAATAAATTTATTTCTTAGTATATTTCTTCAAATCTTCTTTTTGTCTGTATAATAACGAATATTTAAAATTTGTCAATATTTTATCTCTGAAATTCCTGCAGTAGTTCGGAATAAATTCTATAAAAATATTCTAAGGTCACCTTAAAATATTAGAAAGTGTTGAATTTTTCTTATTCATAAGAGTTCTTATCATAACTCTACAAGAATTTCAAAATTTATCTCTTTCATTAAAGGAAGAAATCTTAATTTATGGAAATAAATAAAAACTTCCTTTAATTAAATTAAAATAGTTTTAAATTCTATGATTAATTCTCTTTCTAAACTTTATCTATGTAAACCTTTTTAAAACATCTACTTTTAATCTCCTTTTCCTTAGAGAAGAGATAAGATGCATAAACAATTCCAATTTTTCTTAGTTCTTCTCCAACTATTAGACCAATCATATATGAGATGAATGCCATACTCATCATCTTTTCCATTCTATCTTCTCGCATACACATGTTTTTATCAATTCCAAGCAAACTCTTTAGATCTTTATAACTTTCCTCTATTAACTTTCTCTTCTTATATATTCCTAACCCTCTTTTAGATTCTAAATTTGTCATTACATATAGTGGTTCTTTAAATCCTTTTTCCCAACATCCTATAATATTTACCTTTATTTTTCGCTTGTAGTAGACATCTTTCCAAGTTTCTACCTCTCCTCTCTTCAAAACTAAACCAGTTACTTTATCAGCAATTTCAAGAACCTCTTTTAAGTTTCTACCTCTCCTCTCTTCAAAACTAAACTAACCTCTCTTTTGAATTCATCTGTTATTTTTACATTGTTTTTTGTGTTGAGTCTTATTACAAAATTCATTTTATCCTCAATTAAACAAGATAGAAAAAGCTCATAACTAAATTCCCTATCAAACACTAAAGGTATATCTTTTATGATTTCACCTATTTCTGCTATAACTCTAATATGTTCCATATTTCTTGAACTCTCTTCATTATTTAATGTATTTGAGGAATATACTGTAAAGTAGCAAAGTATAGCTCTTCCTTTGTAAGGAAAGCTTACTCCAATTAATAGAAATCCCCTTCTTTTATCCTTTATATAACCAACATAATCTGTTTTTTATACCTCTCTTCTTTCTATTTCAGTTGGATCAATAATTAGAAATTCTACCTTATCTGGTATAAGTCTCTTTAATATATCTTTAAATGAAGAAACTTCATATCTATCAATAAGTTTTCTATTGATTTGTAGTTTCCTTCATAACTACCATCCATTGCTCTTACAATTTCTGATATTCTAAGTTTTTTTACTTTAAGATAAGCCTTGATTATTTTTGATAAAAGTTCTATTTCTTCTTCCTGAAATGGAACTATCTCTTTTAGAACTTTTTTTATATAATTTACTTCCATTTAATCCTCCTTATACTATTTTATCTATATATGAAAACAATTAAGGATGTTTTTAAATAGTTTTCCGAACTCCGATATGGACTTCAGGTTGTATAGAGGTTTCTGAAAAAGTTAAAAATAGTTTACAAAAGTAGGCTGTCTGTTTTTGTAAACAATAAAATTCAAGACCTGATCTAAAACGAGACAAAGGTGTCAGGCACCTTTGTCTCATAAATTTTTTTCTTCAATAAATTTGCATTCAGTTAATTTTATTTTGTTTAAAACAACATCTTCAGCAAAAGATCTACAAGATGGGGCTCCACAGGAACCACAATCAAGTTTTGGCAGTAAATCATAAATAGTGTTTACCTCTTGAAATATCTTTGCTGCTATATCCATATTTTCTGAAAGAAGGTATTGAGGTCTTGGGTTTATCTTTTCAGTTAATAATAGGTTTTCATCTTTCAAAAATTCATTAATGTCCTTTTCAACAATTTCTGACATTAAAGATTTTCTTCTTTTTTCTTCTTCTCTCTGGTTATAAAAATTTAATAAAAAATTTTGATTTTTTAAAAAAACACCCCCAACACATCCTAAAGAACATGCTTTTGCATCTATATAAT
>JAGPKI010000179.1 GCA_018054005.1 Caldisericia bacterium | reverse complement strand
ACTTTTGGATTAAATACTTTAATCATTTTAAGAAGATTTTAGTTTATCAATTATTTTTCTAGGTAATAATAATACAATCCGCTTAAGATGTCCCAATACTTTAAGAATTAAACTTTTGACCATACTTTTAATCCTAGTCCTTTCAACAAGTTGAGTGTTCAGATAAAGTATATCTCTCTTTAGTGATTCAATTTGCTTTTCATACTCCTTAGCATGTAAATTTGACTCTTCAAATGCAGAAAGTAATGCATTTTCATACATATGAATTAATAGTTTCTCCACCTTCGAAAGATGATTATATTTATTCATGCCTTTAATAAAGATCTTTAATCCTTCCACATCATTACTTAGAATCGAAGTACATAGCTTTAACCAATTTTTACTCACCAAATTGGGCATATAATCCTTGACAATTTTAATTGAGTTCTTTGATAACCTAGCTAGCTCCCTTGAGTTTGTTAATAATGTAGATATCTTTTTCGACATTAATTCTATATCTCCTGATTGAATAAGATATCCGTTTTTACCATCTTCGATAGCATCTTCTCCCCCATTTCCATCAAAAATTATTGAGGGAATTCCAAATGCAGCTGCTTCTATAATAACAACACCGAATCCTTCTCTTTCCGAAGTCATAACATGCAAACTGGCTTTCCCATAGTAATCTTCAACATTATCTACATGCCCTGTAAAAATAATGTTATCTTTTGGAATTTTTAGTCTCCTAATTTGTTGTGCAAATGTTTCACTTGCCCCAACCATAATTGGTATATCAAGATTATAAGTACCCACTACGTATAATTTAGTATTTGGTAATTTCTTAAGTACCTTGGCAAAAACTTCAAGTAGGAGATCCAATCTCTTTTGATAATCTTCAAATCTTCCTACCGCAATAATATCTCTCCCTCTTCTGTCAATGTTTACCTTTTGGGGAATCTGGATAGAAACAGGATTCTTAATTGTTATCGCGGGAATTCCTAATACTGAATATATACTAGAAGACAACTTGTTTACACAAACAACACAATCTGTATTTCTATACTGAATATTTCTTATTTTAGCTGCACTTAATAACCATTGATAATAATATAACAAGAAATAATAAGAATGATCCCAAGCAATAGTTTTGATTCCAAAATCCCTAAACTTCCCATATAATTCGAGGTACTTTCTATCAAAATTATTGCTACAAACAAAAATATCAACTCCAATTAACAACATAAATTCTGGCAAATTGGTTACATTTAAAAAAGATGGGTCTATCTCTAAATATTTTATTCTCTTAGGAATTTCAAAGCCATTCTTGCTCTCTTCATCTTTCCAAGTACAAATTAGTATCTCAAATTGACTAGATAATTGCTCTGCAATAGAAACTATAACTCTATTTAATCCTCCACGATATCTCCAATTATCACTCCAAAATACAATTCGATGATTCTTGCTATTCTTTTGGAATTCCGATAATAACGATGATAAATAATCAATATCACTAATATTTAATCTAGTTGCAATTCTCTGCAAAGCAATATCTTTTGTCAATTCTTTCGATTCTCCATAATAATTTTTCAGATATTCCTTTAAGAGGGAAGTAAGAAGTATTTTTTGAAGTTCTTCATTTATTGCCAGCTTATTAAAATGGGTGTAAAACTCCTCATAGAAGTTAACAACTGTCCCAGATAAAAAGACCTTTTCATTCTCAGATAATGAAACAAACATCTTCTCCCAGAGAGAAATTTTCTCCATTTTGTGTTCTTCCCTTAAGAGATTACTACTTTGATTTGAGTGTGTACGTGTTTTTGTAAGAACGCCAGGCACATATTTAATGCTAGAATATCTTAAAATCCTGAACCATAAATCATAATCCTGTGTTGTTATTAATTTTTCATTAAATTTCCCATATTTGTTAAAATTGTTTTTATGAACCAATAAAGATAAACCATTAATATATCCCATTAATAAACTATAAAGAGGCTTATTAAGATTTTCTGGTGAAATATACTTTGACAGATTCTCTGTATAAATCTCTTTTAAATTCTCATCAACAACAGAATAGTCAGAGTAAATGATTGTTTCCTTGTTATTTAACTGCGATAAGGCGTTTACCTGTTTTTCAATCTTTTCAGGATAATATATATCATCATGACTTAACCATGAAAAATACTCTCCTTCCATCTTCTCTATTCCCATATTTAATGCACTTGATACTCCTCCATTCTCTTTCTTGAAATATCTTATCTTCTTACCATATGATTTACATATCTTATCTGTCTCACCTTCATCATTACTACCATCATTTATTACTATTATCTCTATATTTTTATATGTCTGTCCTAATGCACTATCTATTGCCTCTCTTAAATAGTTACTACCATTATATACTGGAATTACTATACTTACTTTTGGATTAAATTTCTTAGTACTAAAATCATATTGACTTCCTATATTTCTCTTCGGCATTCTACTCATAAACTTCCACTTATTTTCATTAAATAATTTCTAAA
>JAGPKI010000178.1 GCA_018054005.1 Caldisericia bacterium | reverse complement strand
GTTACATTAACTGATCTAAATACTCTTCTTACTTCTTCTGACATCATTTCAATTCATTGTCCAAAGACTAACGAAACCTGCAACTTAATAAATAAGGAAACTTTAGCAAAAATGAAAGATGGCGTTGGAATAGTGAATTGTGCACGTGGAGGTATTGTTGATGAAGCAGCACTTTATGAAGGATTAAATAGCGGGAAAATATCATTTGTTGGATTAGATGTTTACGAGAAAGAACCACCAGCTCCAGATAATCCTTTATTTAAGTGCGAAAAAGTAATATTAACACCTCACATTGGGGCTCAGACATTTGAAGGTCAGGAAAGAGTTTCAGTTGAGGTTGCTAATGTAATCAAAGAATTCTTTTTAGGAAAGGAATAATTTAGATAGTTATGGCTGATATATTGCCTTTTGATGCGCTAATGTATAACACTCAAATAGTTAAAGATTTAAAAGGTGTAATTACACAACCTTACGATAAGATAAATGATAAGTTAAAAAAGATTTATATAGAAAGAAGTGAGTATAATGCTGTAAAATTAATTCTTCCAGATCCCATAAATGAAGCAGACCCCGATAGTAAATACTTAAATGCGAAAAATATTTTGAATGATTGGAAAACAAAGCAGATTTTAAAAAAGTTTGGCGAGAAAGCATTCTACTACCTTGAACAGGAATTCACCTCTCCCATTACCAACGAAACTATCATAAGAAAAGGTTTTATAGGGCTTATGAGGTTTACTGACTTTTCTGAAAAAATAGTCTTTCCACATGAAAAAACTCTCTCTAAACCAAAAGAGGATAGATTTAAACTAACACTTACCACTAATACCTATTTTGAACAGGTTTTTTTGCTATTTGAAGATAACAATTCTTATGTCATTAACGCATTTAACAAGTCTCTTTTAGGCGACTCCAACAATTTTTCGATTTCTGTCATAGATGATTACAATGTGAAAAACAGTCTTACTCCTCTAATTGATCCTTTAGTGATTGAGAATATTTGTTCAGCATTTAAGGATAAAAAACTTGTAATTGCAGATGGACACCACAGATATGAAACAGGCGTGAATTATATGAAATATATGAGGGAGAGAAATACAAACCACAAAGGAGACGAATCTTATAACTTTGGAATGATGTACTTCTCGCCATCAAACCAAAAAGGATTGATTATACTTCCCACGCATAGGCTTGTTCATGGAATAGCAAGTTTTTCTCTAAGCAGTTTTCTAAAGAATATTTCAAGCACATTCTACGTAAAGGAATTTAATAGTATTGATGAGTTAAAAGGGGCACTTACAGGAAGTAAGTATTCATTTGGATTCTACTGTAAAGAAAATCTTGACTGTTACTACTTATTAACTTTAAAAGAAGATCCTCTAAATTTAATAACTGATAAACCACTTGTACTAAGAGATCTTGATGTGTCAATTCTACACTATATGATTCTTTTTAAAGAGTTTGGTATTGATGAAGAAAGACTTGCGCAGCAGATAAATGTGGAATATGTGCGCGAAATAGACGAGGGTTTGGAAGAAGTAAAATCTGGAAAAGAGCAGATGATGTTTATTTTAAACCCCACTCCCGTTGAACAGGTTATGAAGGTAGCAATAAATGGAGAAGTTATGCCTCAGAAATCGACTGATTTCTATCCAAAACTCATAACTGGTTTAGTAATGTATGAAATGTAACATTAACTAAGTGCTTAAGCCAAAAGACACATTTTTGTCTTTTTAAAGCCCTCCTTAAATTAAATGTAACTCTTAAGGAGGGCTTTAAAATTGTTAATAGAAGTAAGTTAGATGGCTTTGTCTCTTTGATGTGCCTCTTCACTGAATCAAGCGTTTGCATTGCTCCAATTCTACTCTCTTCGATGATTCTCATTTTTTCTCTATCCATTACAATTATCTACTCCTCCGTAAAATGCTATAATTTACTTTTACTTATCTCTTTGTTAATAGAATCTATTGCTTAACTTTTAGTTTTACAGTTGCTTTCTTGCTTCTACCTATTGAATCAATAAATTCAAACTTTATTTCTATACTTCCGCGTGCTTTAAAACTTATGGTTTAGATTATTTAGATTAATTTCAGTAAGAATGATTTTTTAAAAGGGATAAACCTAAAAAATAATTTTTCTTAAAATCAAGCCATAATAGATATTATTATGAAATAGAATATTGATAAATTAAGATAACAAAAAATTTTAGTATTTGAATTTACAATAAGAGAGAGAATTCTTTTTTAGCAAAAGTAAGAAGAAATTTATGATTTAATCTGAAATAAGTAAAAAACATTTTATCTTTAAAAACCATGGAAAAAGGAAGTATTTGCAACATATTTTAGATTTTTTATGAAATAACGATAATAAAAAGAAAATTAATGTGATATCATGATTTTATTTAAAGCTTGCTAAGATTAATTATAATAATATTTATGCCTAAATTAAAAGAGAATGTTGATTTAAAAGGTGCTAATAATTTAGCTTTAACCAATGAGCAAATAATTTT
>JAGPKI010000177.1 GCA_018054005.1 Caldisericia bacterium | reverse complement strand
GCTGCTTCCTCCAATTTTATTTCTTCGTTAGATTGAATTGTCGGGAAAAAATTATAAATAAATATTTTGTCAAATTTTGTATCCACTCTATTAATACGTCCAACCCTTTGAATTATACGAATAGGATTCCAGGGAATATCGTAATTAATAACTACATTAGCTCTATGTAGATTAACACCTTCAGATAGTATATCGGTAGATATTAATATTTTTATATCATTCTTAGGATTGTTAGATTTAGGATCGAAGTTATCAATTATCTTTTGTTTAATGAGAACACTTGATTTGCTGGAATATGATAAAACAGCGTCATTATATATACTTTTTAAGTTTTCTTCAAGATACTCTGCTGTTTCCTTTGACTCTGTAAAAACAATTATTTGGTTCTCTTTTAAAACTGGATCCTTAGACAATGTTAATTTAAACGCTTCAATTTTAGGGTCGGTAGTTACATCTTGCCAGAGTTTTTTGATTTCATTTAGTATCTTTAAATCATTATTTAAGTCTGTGAGAAATGCTTTGTTGAATTCATCCACTTTATAAGCTCGTATTTTCTCTTCTTCAACCAAATTCATTATTCCCTCAATATTATCATTATCTAAAAGATCAAACATCTTATCATTATACTTTTTACTTAAATAAATTATCCCTTGATCAAACATCTTTATAAATTTTTCATAAGAACTTATAAATCTTTCCAGAGTAAGTTTGAAAGCATAAAAACTACTATCAAGGCGTTTAACAAGAAGAACCTTCATAAACTTTCTCATATTAAGTTGACCAATTTTTTCTTCAGGATCAAAATGTTTTAAATACAGGATTGGTATATATCTGGCATATTTAAATTGCTTTATTTTTGAAATTGTTTCATTAAATATAGATTCAATTTCATTATCAAATTGATAATATAACTTTTGAGGTGTTTCTATCTCAGGAAATTTTAATCCTTTTTTTGTTAGATCATTTATAAAATATTCCTTTATGTCCTTTCTTGTTCTACGTACAATTAAATACTTTAGAACATATTCTCTTATCCTTTTTGCATTATCTTTTACTATATTAACATAGGTATTATAATCAGTTGTCCGATTGACTTCTTTAAGTCGTTTTTCTAATGTATCAAAATAGATTTCTAAGTTTTTCAGATTGGGAATGTTACTGTTTCGCCCCTTTTGAAACAATTTTATCAGGCTCAATATATCATTCGGAGTGTTATGTTGTGGTGTAGCAGAAACTAGGATTATTCTTTTACCCCAACAAATCTCTTTTAATTTTGCATAGGTTGGAGTTAATTCATTACGGAAGCGATGGGCTTCATCTATAAACACATTCTTATATTCTGTCTTTCTAATTAAATTAATTGCTTCATCCAAAGTTCCCAGAGAAACGACAGTTGCCGGAACATTGAAATCCCGGAAAGTGCTTTCCCAATAATCTTTTAAGATTGGTGGACAAATAATAAGATGACGACCATCTAATTGTTGGGCTAACATTGCTGAAATATATGTTTTACCTAAACCAACTACATCGGATAGAAATACACCACCATATTCATCCAACTTATTTTTAGCATCAATAACCGCTTCACGCTGATATTCAAGTTCTATAAAATCTTTTGGCAGGAAGGTTTTACTGATTTGCTCTTGATCAAGATTTATCTTTTCTTTTAGATATTCATATAAAAATTTTAGGTACAATTGATAAGGGGTTATATTCTGATTGAGCCAGGTACTAGTCTGAATAGTATCTATATATTCTTGTGAAACATCAACAGATTTATTCCACAATTCATCAAATAGATCAATAGCAAAATTATAATCAGAGGTATTTTTTAACTCTACATTTAATTCAAGATTATCAACCAAACCTGCTTGAGTAAAATTGCTTGAACCAGTAATTATTCTTCCTTTATCACGATCACCTTCTGCAAAGGTCATTATATATAATTTGGCATGGATTTTTGAAAAAGGATATGCTTTGATTTGTAATTTTGGTTTTTTCTCTGGGTCATCATTTTTACTATTATTTAACCATTCAATAAACTTTAATACCCCCTCTTCAACTGTAATCTTATCATCTGATTCTTCCATCTCTTTTAAAATCTCATTTTTAAACTCTTCTTTCGTTTCTCTATGAGATAAAACTAATGTCTCTTGATTATGAGATGATTCAATTAATTCAAGGCTCTTTCTATCCGTATTAATACCTATTAAGATTCTTATTCGTTCTACTTGTTCCAATGAATCATATAATTTATAAAACCCACTTGTATAAAAAAATCCTACCAGACAATCAAAATACTGAGTGTTACTTTTAATTAGATCTTTAAATCTTTCTAAAAGAGTAGAACCAGGTTGGTTAGTTATAAATGTTAAATCAGTCGACATAATGTTATTCCCATATCTTAGATTGATAATTATTTAAACTCTCTATCGTCACTCTGGCAATTTCTGGATTAATTTCATATCCTATACCATTTCTTTTTAAGTCAGCTGCAGCTAATAGAGTTACTCCCGAA
>JAGPKI010000176.1 GCA_018054005.1 Caldisericia bacterium | reverse complement strand
AGCTTACTTATCTGATTGTTAATAAAAGAGAAAGATCGCAATAAGAAGTCGTAATAAAATGAGAAGTAACGAGTTAGATTATCCTAACATAGAGAAAAGATTGAAATGGATATATTTATCCAATAAGAAGCAATGATGATTAATAAGCCTGCAAGTAAATATTCAAAAACCGAATTATCTTGACACAGAGGGTTAAATGTTATAAAGTGAAAAGAGTAAAAAAATTAACCAATAGCTAAGGAGATATGATATATTTTAGTACCTAAATATAAACAATTATTATATATAAAGGAGTTAAAAATGAGTAAAAGTAATAATCGCCCCATCCATGTAATTTATACAGATAAAAAGTGGAAAGTTGAGAGAGAAAAATCAGAAAAATCTATTAAGAATTTCAATACACAAAAGGAAGCTGAAGATTTTGGAAGAAAATTATCTAAGAAAGATAATGCAGAATTAGTAATACATGATAAAGAGGGTAAGATTCAACGAAAAGATTCTCATGGTAAGGATCCTTATCCTCCCAAAGGCTAAATTTATGTGATATAAATTTGTAAATCCTTATTTCAACTTTTATCTGAAACTTGAAATATAAATTATCTTATTTTAAGTTTAGCCTCAAACTTAAAATATAGATTTCCTTATTTTAAGTTCAGCTTCAAACTTAAAATATAAATTTCTTTTTTAGATTTTAGTCTTAGAATATAAGTAAAGAGTTATAGCGTTTCATTTTCATACATAATATGAAAAAGAGTGAGGAATAATGCCTATTCAGAAATATATTTCGGGAACCTATAGGAATAATTATAAAGGTAAGGAATATGAATATAAATCATTCAGCCCTTCTTTGATAAATAAGCCTTTTGAGTGGAAAGATAGAAAGATTAATTTACTGATGGAACAAGCAGTTCGTTTTTTAGGTGAACTTAATGCTTATTCAATGTTAATACCGGATGTTAATTTCTTTATTCAAATGCACTTAATTAAAGAAGCTACAACTTCAAGTAGAATTGAAGGTACTAAAACAGAAGTAGAAGAGGTTTTATTGCCTTTAGAAGAGATTATTCCAGAAAAGAGGGATGATTGGGAAGAGGTGCAAAATTATATAAAAGCAATAAATTATGCTATATCGCAATTAGAAAAAATACCACTTTGTATGAGATTAATAAAAGATACTCATCGGATATTATTATCAGGAGTTAGAGGTCAAGAAAAACAACCAGGTGAAATTAGAACAAGTCAAAATTGGATTGGGGGCTCAAATTTAAATAATGCTATTTATATTCCTCCTCATCCAGATGAATTACCAGAACTTTTAACTGATTTAGAAAATTTTTGGCATAATGATGAATTAGATATTCCTTTGCTTCTAAAAATTGCAATGACTCATTATCAATTTGAGACAATTCATCCATTTTTAGATGGAAACGGGAGAATCGGTAGACTTTTAATTGTCTTACAATTAATAGATTATCAGTTTTTGGGGAAACCTGTTCTTTATATTTCTCAGTTTTTTGAAAAGAATAGAGCTATTTATTTTCACCGTCTTCAGCAAGTGAGGCTGACAAATGATATGGAGAGTTGGTTAAAATTTTTCCTTAGTGGTGTTATTGAGACTTCTATAGATAGTAAAACTACCTTAGAGAAAATTATAGATTTAAGAAAAGAGTATGAATATATAATAAGGGGATTTGGAAGGCAATCTAAGTTAGCCCATAAATTACTTTTATTTTTATTTTCTAATCCTATTATTAGTGTTAAAGAAGTAAATAATGAACTTAATATAAGTTTTGCTACCGCTAATAGTTTAATACAGAAATTCTTAAATATTGGTATTTTGAAAGAAATTACTGGTTATTCTCGTAATAGACTTTTTATGCTGTGGAAATATGTAGATTTATTTAAGGAATAGGACCAGTCTTATTAACTAAGTCTAAGTAGAAAAACGAAATATGATTACAATAATGGGGCGTCATTCATAATTATTTTATAATTCATTTGATGATAGAAGAATATTTTTATTATTCAATATTAGAGAATAAAAGAAAAAAAGATGTTAATAAGCTTTGGAGTGGAGGAAAAGTAATGCTAACTCACAAATTTTTAGGTATATATCCTGTCTCTTTATCCTGAGCTTATGTCCAGCTTATGTCCAACTGATGTCCAGCTTATGTCCGAAAGTGGACATAAGTTACTTATCAGGTAAGTATTATCTATTCGTTTTGGGGCAAGATGGGAAAAAGTATGGATGCAGAGATACAATTTTTAGGGTAAATTAAAAAAAGAGGAATTCTTATGGGGACATTATATATAGCAGGTTTGTAATATTATGGCTAATCACTAAAATCATATTTTCCAAGAAGAAGGGAATAATTAAAGTAGATTAGATTTTTTATTAAAATTGCCTATATATAATAAATGGCTCCGGAAGAGGGATTCGAACCCCCAACCAAGTGGTTAACAGCCACCTGCTCTACCATTGAGCTATTCCGGAACGCATTTCAAGAACTAATTTAAAAGGGGCTGATATTT
>JAGPKI010000041.1 GCA_018054005.1 Caldisericia bacterium | reverse complement strand
ATTAGATTAAAAAAGCGTTTTTCTTATAATCATAATTAATGGAAAATATTAATTTTAAAATTGTTTCGCAAGACAAATTGAGCAAAGCACGTATTACCTCTTTTGAAACATCTCACGGAATCATAGAAACCCCAGTATTTATGCCTGTTGGAACGGCTGGTTCAGTTAAAGCTGTAAAAGTAGAAGATCTATACGATATTGGGATACAAATAATTCTTGCTAATACATATCATCTTTATCTTCAACCAGGAGACAATATTATAAAAGATATTGGTGGACTGCATAAATTTATAAATTGGAAGAAAGCAATTTTAACTGATAGTGGTGGTTTTCAGGTTTACTCTCTTTCAAGAATAAAGAAAATTAAAGATGAGGGTATAGAGTTTCAATCATTTAGAGATGGCTCGAAACATTTTTTCACTCCAGAGAAAGTTATAGAAATTCAAAAAAATCTTGGCTCCGATATAATTATGCCTCTCGACATTTGCACTCCTTTTGGGTTAAATAAAGAAGAAATTGAAGCTAGTACTAAAAAAACAATCTCGTGGGCAAAAATTTCTAAAGATGTATTGGGTGAAAGCAAACAAATTCTTTTTGGAATAGTCCAGGGAGGGTTTGATATAAATTTAAGGAAGTATTGTCTTGAAGAGTTATCTAATATAGGTTTTCCTGGTTTTGCCATAGGTTCGCTGAGTGTTGGTGAGCCAAAAGAACTCACTTTCGAAGTGGTGAACGCGTTAACAACATTAATTAATGATAGACCGGTTTATTTAATGGGTGTTGGAGACCCTATAAGCATTTTAAATTGCATTGCTATGGGAGTAGATATGTTTGATTCAGTTTTACCAACACGCATTGCAAGAAATAGAGCTCTTTTTACTAAAAACGGCAGGATAACAATAACGAATGCTAAATATGAAAGAGATTTCTCTCCTATAGAGGAAGATTGTAATTGTTACACCTGCAAAAATTATTCCAAGGCATATTTAAGGCATTTATTCAAAGCAGGAGAGATTCTTTCTTCAGTTTTGGCCACGATTCATAACTTGTATTTTATCTCAAATTTGATAAATGAGGCAAAGAAAGCTATTATTGATAATAGATTTTTGAATTTTGTATCTGAATTTACTCAAAATTATGAAAGTGGGGATTAATGAGTGAAGTTGATATAGTAAGAGAAAGTAAAGAAGTCCAGGTATTAATTGCTAAATCAGATGAATATTTAAAAAGTATAGGCTATACTGTGCATGGTATTGAACATGTTCAGGAAGTAGCAAAAAGGTCAGAGAGGATTGCTAAATGTATTGGATTATCCTATGAGGATACCCAGGCTGCTGTTATTTCTGCATATCTACATGATATAGGTAATTTTATGGGAAGAGAAAATCACCAGTTATCTGGAGCTTTACTTGCATATAATATTCTAAAAAGTTTTAATTTTGATATTAACCTTATATCAAAGGTGATGACTGCAATTGCAAGTCATGATGAGACAAATAGTGAGATAACTGACAAAGTTTCTGCAGTGCTTATACTTGCTGATAAATCACATGTCCATAAGCAAAGAGTAAGAGAAAAAGATATTGCCAAATTTGATATTCATGATAAAGTCAATTATGCTGTACAAGAATCTGATTTAATTGCTTATCCAACAAAACAGGAAATATGGCTTACTCTTACTGTTGATACAAATATTTCTAAGGTTTTAGATTATTTTGAAATATTTCTTAATAGAATGCTTCTATGTAAGAAAGCAGCAAGTTTTCTTGGTTATAATTTCCATCTTAAAATAAATGATTCGGTTCTTTATTAAGTAGCTAATACTATTTTATTATGGAGGAATGATGTGTTAACTAAAAATGCATTTATATTTCCGGGACAGGGCTCTCAATATCAGGGTATGCTTAAAAAGATTGAGAAATTCGAAATAACTAAAAGATATCTTGGTATATTTAAAGATATTCTTGGATACAGTTTTGAAAATATGACTGATGAAGAACTTTTACCAACAAGTGTTACACAGCCTTCTCTATATACTGTTAGTGCAATTTATTTTGAAATTTTAAAAGAAAAAGGAATAATTCCATTTATTGTAGCTGGTCATAGTTTAGGAGAGTTTTCTGCATTATATGCTTCTGAATTTTTCAGTTTCAACGATGGTTTAAAAATTGTTTCATTTAGAGGAAAAATTATGGAAGAAGTTGCAAAAGCAATACCTGGTTGCATGGCTGCCATTATAGGATTGAGGGAAGAAGTTGTTTACGAAATATGCTTAAAGGCATCAAAGTTTGGAGTAGTAGAGCCTGTTAATTTTAATTCACTTGATCAAATAGTTATTTCAGGTGTTAACGAAGCTTTAGATAAAGCTTGTATTCTCGCGAAGGAAAAAGGGGCAAAAATAGTTAAGAAACTTAATGTGTCGGCACCCTTTCACTCTTCGCTCATGCTTCCATTGAGGGAAAAATTTGCAGAAAAATTAAACGAATTTACTTTCTCTAAACCAAAATTTCCAGTTGTTCAAAATTATGATGGAGAGGTTCATGCTGACCCTTTAATTATAAAACAAAATCTTATTTATCAACTAAATAATCCTGTTTTATGGAATAAGAGCCTCGATACAATGAGAGCACGTGGAGCAAAAGAATTTATAGAGGTCGGACCTAAGAAAGTTTTAACAAATATTTGTATAAGCAAGGGATTAAGCGCTAAGTCAAGCGAGGACTTGATAAATTAAGGAGGAAATAAAAATGGTTTCAGAAGAAAAAGTTAGGGAAGCTCTAAAAGCAGTATTGGATCCTGAAATAGGAATGAGTGTAATTGACCTGAATATGATTAAAAATGTGGAAATTACGGACGAAGCAATAAATATCGATATGGTTCTTACAATTCCAGGCTGCCCTTTAGCTTCCTATATGGTCAATGATGTAAAAAGAAAAACAGAAGAAATTTCTGAGGGAAGAAAAGTCAATGTTAAGTGCTTGGATGAACAATGGGTGCCTCCATGGTCTTCTTCTTAACCTTAGTCTAATAAATTTGCACATATAAATATGTGGATGTGCCATATAAAGAGTTAATTTAAAATCAGAATATGCTTTATCTCTTTTTAATTCTTGCATTAGGTTATTTATTAGGGCAAATAAAATTTAAAGGGATTTCTTTAGGCAACACAGGAATTCTTTTAATTTCAATAATCCTTGGATATTTTGGAATTAAAATATCCTCCGAAATTATGGATTTAGGATTAATCCTTTTCGTCTACTCTGTAGGGCTCTCGGTTGGAAAAAGATTTTTCAGAATGTTTAAAATGAATGGACTTCGATTTATATCTATAAGTCTCATATCATCTGGTATAGCAGCTATATTAGTTTGTCTGCTTACATTTTTTATAAAGATTCCAATTGATTTGTCAGTTGGCTTGTACACTGGTGCTCTTACGAACACACCTGCTTTAGCAGCTGCAATGGAAGTAGTAAGTCGTTTCTCAAAAGGTAGCATTGATAATGTTACAGCCGGTTATGGAATTGCTTATCCTTTTAGCATGATAGGGACTGTCCTTCTGATTCAATTTCTTCCAACAATTTTAAAAAGAAATGTTGAAAAAGAGGAACTCGAATGGATTAGAAAGGAAAAAGAAATTATTCCAAAGTTATTTGTAAAGCACTTTGTTGTTGAAAAACCATATGTTTTTAGTAAGCAAATTAGTCAAATAAATCCACATAGATCCATTAATGCAACAATATCAAGAGTTAAAAGAAATAACAAAGTTTTTATTGCAACATCTGATTTTGTACTCGAGAAAGGAGATATTGTAAGAGCTGTAGGTAGTCTCGAAGAATTGGAAAAATTAGAACATATTTTAGGAAGAGAAATATCTGTATCGTTTGATTCAGAAACTGATATAACAACACTTGAAATAGAAATAAGAGAAAAATCTTGTATTGGCAAAAAATTAAAAGATCTTAACCTATTTGAAAAATATAATGTTGTAGTTACGAGAATTAAAAGAGATGATATCGAAATGACACCATACGGAGATTTAACATTAGAAATAGGAGATATTCTTAAAGTTGTAGGTAGAGAATCTGACCTAAATAACTTAATGAAGGTTTTTCAGGGTAATACTAAAAGTATTGATGAAATAAATATGATGCCATATCTTTTGGGACTATTTATCGGAGTACTTGTTGGAAGCATTCCATTAAATTTACCTGGTGGAATGCAGTTAAAGTTGGGAGCAGCAGGAGGAGTGTTTATTGTTAGCCTTTTAATTGCACATTTTGGAAGAATAGGAAAGCTCTACATATATGTTCCAAAGGCTACAATAAATTTTGGACGAGAAATCGGATTAATGTTATTTCTTGCAGGAGTAGGAACAACAGCTGGCGCAAATATCGTAAAAATATTAAAGACTCAAGGATTAATACTATTTTTAAGTGGTGCCACAATAACTGTAATTACGTTATTGGTCAGCCTTTTGATCATGATTTTTATATTTAAAATGAATTTGCCTTCAATTATGGGAGCATTGAGCGCATTGATGACAAACCCACCTGCTTTGGATGCAGCTAATGCTAAATCAAAGACAGAGCTTGTAAATCTATCCTATGCAAGTGTTTATCCACTTGCATTAATATTTAAGATTGTAGCTGCCCAATTAATCTTAATACTATATTAACTTCTCCTGTTTCTTTGTCGAGTTTTTGGAGGAACTTCAATTTTTATGATAAAACACTGGTTAAAACTGGTTTTAAGAATTATTTTTTCTTCTAATCGCTTAATAAACCTAATCTTTATTCGGAAAAAGTTATCAACTGCAAATGCCTAGAGTTAAGTAATAAATTAATATCTTCAAATATTGCAACTTCAATCATTTCTAAAAAAATTGTTTGAATTTAATTATAATTAAACTTAAATTATCAATCTTACTTATTTGTTAGCTTTACATCTTTTTGTGTATCATTATTCATTTGTTGAATGAAAATAATTTATTCAAATTTAGCTTCATTAATGTTTTTAAGGTAACCATTTATGAATTCAGCTGCAGAAATGATTTTTTTACCCTCTGGTTTTAAAAAATCTATGCTCACGAAGGAATCAGCTGTCTTAACAATAATATTAGTACCTTTTATAGAAATTGCCCCTGGCTTTAAGTTCTCTTCTATATATTCTGCTATTTTCGCTTTGTAAATTTTTACTCTTCTTCCTTTAAATAATGTATAAGCTCCTATTTTTGGAGAGAAAGCCTTTATTTTATTGATTATTTCTTGAGAGGGCTTATTCCAATCAATTCTTTCGTCTTCTTTGGTAATTTTCCTTGCGTAAAACACTTTTAATTCTTTTTGTTTTATTTTAGGTAAAGGTTTACCTTCTTCAATCAAATATAATAATTTATCAAGTAGTTTAATTGATAGTTCGGTAAGTTTTTTTAAAACATCCTCGTAATTATCTGCTTGATCAATTTGAATACTTTCCTGAAGTATTATTTCTCCACTATCAATTTTAGAATTCATTTCAAAAATCGTTACTCCGCTTTCTTTTTCTCCTTTAGCTATTTGCCAGAATATTGGTTCTGCTCCAGGATATAGTGGAAGTAAAGATGGATGAATATTTATTGAAGTGTATTTCGGTATTGTAAGTAAATCTTTGGGTAAAATTTTCCCGTATGATGCAGTAACCAATAGATCTGGCTCAAGGTTTGCTATTTCATTTAAAAAATCCTTATCTGTGAGATCTGGAGGAGTTAATATCTTATTTATGCCTATTGAATACGCAAAATCTTTTATTATGTTAGGTTGAGTCTTTTTTCCTCTTCCCTTTGGTTTGTCCTCTGTAGTAACAACGCATACTAAATTGGTTTTTTTTGAGAGGAATTCAAGAATCGGTATAGAAAAAGAATCTGAACCAAAGAAAATAACATTAATCATTTTCTCAATTTATAATATTGGCGAAGTTTCTCTGGTATTGTAAATCCTTCATCAACATAGAGATCTTCGACTCTTTCAATATAGTCAGTAAATAATATGCCATTTAAATGGTCTACCTCATGTTGAATTGCTCTTGCTAAGATACCTTCTGCTTCAATTATAATTTTTTTTGAAGTGTTAGGATTTATTCCTTTTACTTTTATTTTTTTTGCCCTAGTAACATTCCCCCATACTCCAGGAATGCTTAAGCAACCTTCCAAAGCTTTATCTCTTCCTCTATTTTCTATTATTTCAGGATTTATTAGGCTTAATTGTTTATTGGGCTCAGTTTCAATGACTATTAATTGTATTGGCAATCCAATTTGTGGCGCAGATAGCCCTATTCCTTTTGGGTTTGCGTTATGCATTGTATCAAACATAGCAACAATTAAATCCCTTATACTTTTATCTATCTTATTTATAGATTTTGCTTTTTTTCTTAAAATTGGGTTACCATACTTTATTATTTCCATAAAATCATCCTAAATTTTTAATTTTAATATCAATCTTTTCGCTTTTCTTAGTTTCTTCTATTATTATTCCTAAATTTAACCTTTCGTTCAAAATATTTTTACTTTTTATTGTAATTCTCCCCTTATATATACCAAGTGGGCTTTGTGCTAACAGTGGTTTAGTATTTACAATTTCTATATTTTTTAATACTTTAATTTTATCTAAGAGTTTATTAACCTTCTCAGGTAAATTTTCTTTCTGAGGACTTTCTAAATCTATCTGAAAAAAGTCAACAAATGGAGGATAATTTAATTTTTTTCTTTCTTTAAGCTCTGCTGAATAGAATTTATCTAATGATTTAATGTTTCCTTCATTTATTTCAAGAAAAATAGATGAATGCGGAGTAAATGTCGGTATAATTATTTTTTTCAATTTATTAGGAGAAAGTAGTTTTTCGTAAATTCTCGCTATGAGATATAAAGTTTCTTCATATGAATCAAAAGAAGGCATATTAATCAGAGAATCAATCCCCATTAATGCAACAAGGTCAATATCCTTAAAATCGAGAAGAGAAAGTGTCAGCGTTGTGCCAATGACAATTTGATAATCTGATACTTCATAAGGATTTTTTTTATAAATTTCTCTGTCAACTCTTATTACTTTTGCATCTTTAAAGATTTGATTTGCCTTTTTTTCAAACCTTTCAGTTCCTGCGCCTGCGTATCTCATACTCACTCCACCACATTTGGAGCAGGTGTAAAATTCTTCTTGAGTATGTCCACAATAACGGCAAATTAGCTTTTTGTTTTCGATATGATATGTCAAAGGAATCGAGCATAGTGGACACTTAACAACATAACCACAATTCTTACAAATTAACATGTTGTAGTATCCTTTTCTGTTAATGAGAATAAGGCATTTACCTTTATTTTTTAAAGTATTTTTCATTTCCCTAACAACAGTAGATGGAATATCAAAATAGCCATGTTCTCTAATTTCTTTTCTTAAATCTAATATTTTGATTTCTGGATAGTTTAAAACTTTTTTAATGGAAACATCAGGCATTACCTTGATATGTTTAATTTTTCCTAATTTTAGACTCTGGAAAGATTCTACTGTTGGTATAAAGCTACCAAAAATAATTTTTTCGCCTAATTCAGCGGCTCTTACTGTAGCAACTTTTTCAAGATCGAAGTCTATAGGTTTATCTATTTTGTATTCATTATTTATTAGATCATCAATTATAATTAGATCAAATTTATCTCTTACGTTGAGAATTGAAAACTTTGAACCGGCTATTATTTTGGTTTCAGAATTTTTATTTTCTTTAATAATTAAATCTTTTATTTTATTTTGCGAGAGTATATTGGGAGCGATAATTAAAACATTTTTTAAGTCATTATTTTGTATAAGTTCAATGTATTTTTTAACTCTTTCTTCTAAATTAAGTCCATTTAGGAGATATATAGCTGGAGAAAATATTTTTTCTTTCTTTGCTTTGTTTTTAACAGAATCATTTATTAAGTAACTCTCATATATTATACCTTTTTGAACGAGGTTTCTAAGCACTGTAGAATTTTTTTTAAGCCTAAACCTATTTTTAAATAGTTCTTCCTTAAAGCCTTTTTTATGTGATAGCAGGTATTTTACTACTTTATCCTTGTTTCTTATTTTACCAATATCAACTAATTTAGCACTATCTACAAAATAAAATTTTTCTATTCTTTCTTCTTTTGGAAAAAGTTGAGCAATTTCTAAAATATTTGAAAGCGGTATGAAGAAATATAATGAAACAAACTTTAGGAATCTTATATCATTATCAGACGGTATGTAGCTTGATGGGACAACTGAATAAATTTCTTTAACTAATAAAGAATCATCTTTTTTATTAGTAATATCAAGGACATACCCCATTCTTAAATTTCCTTTTAAGCCAAAAGGAACTAATACTTTGCTACCAATCTTTATATCGTTTTCTAAATGCAGAGGAATACAGTAAGTAAATGTTTGGTTATTTAATGTAGGATAATCTTTTGGTAGAACAGAAGCATATTTCACATTTTATTCATTTAGAGCAATTTTTCTTTTAAAGTATCAACAAGATCAATTTTTTCCCAATTAAAGTTTTGATCTTCTCTTCCAAAGTGACCATATATGGAGGTATTTCTATATATTGGTTTTCTTAAATCAAGAAATTCTATTATACCTTGAGGGGTCAAATCCACTAATTCTGCAAGGGTATCTCTAATTCTAACATCTTCAACCTTACTTGTATTATTTGTTTCAAGTAGGAAAGAAATTGGCTGGCTCTCACCTATGATATAAGATAGTTGTATTATACATTCTTTTGCTATACCTGCAGCTACAACATTTTTAGCAAGATATCTTGCCATATATGCAGAGGATCTATCCACTTTTGTTGGGTCTTTACCAGAAAAAGCTCCTCCGCCATGTGGAACAAGTGTACCATAAGTGTCGACAATAATTTTTCTACCCGTCATGCCAGTATCGCTTAAAGGTCCCCCTATAACAAATCTTCCAGTTGGATTAACAAAAAACTTTGTATTAGGAGTTATTAATTCTTTAGGAATAACCTTTAATGCTACTTCTTTTATTATTTCTTCTTTTTTATCTTCTCTTAAAGATTTTGGATTATTTGGGTCAACAATTTCTTCAGTATGTTGAGCAGAAATTACAACTGCTACAAGCTCCCCTTCACCATCTTTATTTTTTTTAAGAGTTACCTGACTTTTCCCATCAGGTCCTAAATAAGGTAAAATTTTCTCTTTTCTTGTATAATCAAGCCTCATAACAAGCTTTCGAGCTAATTCATAAGCAAGAGGCATGTAGTTGCTTGTTTCATTACAAGCATATCCTATCATACAACCTTGATCACCAGCCCCTCCCCTATCTACTCCTTGAGCTATATCGGGAGATTGTTTCCCAATTACATTTAAAACTCCACATGTTTGCCAGTGAAAGCCAAGTTCGCTTTTATTATAACCTATATCTTTAACAACATCTCTTGCGATTTTATTAGCATCAATTGATGCTTTGGTTGTAATTTCTCCACCAATTATTATTACTCCGCGTGTAATAAATGTTTCACATGCAACCCTTCCGTATTTATCTTGTGTAAGAATCTCATCAAGAATCGCATCAGAAATTTGATCACAAATCTTATCAGGATGACCTTCGCAAACTGATTCAGTAGTAACAATATATGAGTTCATTTTGTATCACACTTTCTTTAAGAAGGCTTTGGATAAGTAATTGTGATAGTTTGAGTTTTTCCATCCCAACCAACTTCACAACCAAGGTTTTCGGCAACGAATCGAAGAGGGAGAAATGTTCTTCCAGCAACTATTTTTGGAGCTAATTTGGGAGCTTGAATATCAATTGGAGTTGGAATACCGTTTATTTTTGCAACTGGATTATCGATCCATAACTCTATAACTATATTGTCTTTTGTGATCGTAACTTTTCTTTCAGTTGCATTCCAGTCAATTTTACCTTCTATTGACTCAACAACTATTCTAATTGGAATCAAGGTTCTTCCAGAAGCTTTATCAATAAATGGAGGAGCTTCGATTTCTTTAGGTGAACCATTTACAAAAACAGTTTTATTTCCAACTACAAGGATAATAACAGTTGGTTTCTTTTTTGTAATAGTTAATGTTACTTTGCTTTCGTTTCCGTTTGGATCGGTTGCTATAATTTCAAATTTGTTTTCCCCATCTTTAAGTTCTACTTCTAATGTAAAGGTACCATCTTCCTTTACTTGTACTTCTTTGCCATTGATAGTTACTTTGGCTCCTGTTTCGGTTTTACCTTTAATTAAAGCAGTTTTTTCATATGTAGGTTCAACTGGCTCGACTTCAAGAATTGGAGGAGTTGTATCTTTTTCTTTAATTTCTACAGACAATGGTTGAACGTCTGTCTTAATATCTGTTGTATCAGGAGACTTTAAGTAAACATTTTCAAATTTAAACTCAGCTTTACCTTTACTTAAAGCATTGAATTTGAAATAAGCAATAATGCCACTACCACTAACACCAGTGGATTGTTTGCTTTTTGATAAACCAAATACTATTCTCCCTTCTTCTTTTCTGTCTCTGTAAACTAACAAAATATCAGAAATATCAGTATTATCTGTGGTAAAAAATGGTCCTTTCTCGATATTTACTAATTTAACAAGTTTTACATCGTAAAGCATGTCAAAACCAACTGCATAAAGATCAGACACATCATCAACATGTACTTCTAATGTAAAGTCACTTGCTTCGTTAGCTTCTAAATCTTTTAAAGTTAAATAAAGTTTAGCATTTGCAGCTAATGAAACATTTAACGGAATAAATGTTAGAGTTAATAAAAAGACTAATGCAAGAGAAAATAATTTTCCAATTTTCATTTTTAAATTCCTCCACTTAACGTTGTAAATTAAAATTTCAAAAATACTACATAAATATTACATAAGTGGAGATGAGCGGACTTGAACCGCTGACCTCCTCGGTGCAAGCGAGGCGTTCTCCCAACTGAACTACATCCCCATAAATGGGCCTCTCTGGATTCGAACCAGAGACCTCATCCTTATCAGGGATGCGCTCTAACCAGCTGAGCTAGAGGCCCATAATTTCAAGATACACTGAAAAAACCTACAAATATATAAATTATACAGAAAAAGAATAAAATATTAATAAATATTTTCAAGTGCTCAAATTGATTTGTTTAAAATACTTCTTTTTG
>JAGPKI010000040.1 GCA_018054005.1 Caldisericia bacterium | reverse complement strand
GTATTGTAAGATTTATTTGTTGCATGTATTAAGGAGTTAAATATATGGAGAGAATTTATTTTGACCATGCTGCTACTACACCAGTCCGCAAAGAAGTGTTAGAAGCGATGATACCATATTTTTCTGAAAGATTCGGCAACGCATCAAGTTTGTACTATGAAGGAGTTGATGCTTCAGAAGCTGTTGAAGAAGCACGTAACAGTGTAGCAAAATTAATCGGAGCAGATGAATCCGAAATTTACTTTACCTCCTCAGGGACTGAGTCTGATAACATGGCTATAAAAGGTGTAGCACTTGCTCTAAGGGATAAGGGCAAGCATATAATTGTAAGTAGTATTGAGCATCATGCAGTTTTAAATGCTGCACTAAGCTTAAGAAAATTGGGTTACGAAATTACTATTCTTCCAGTTGATGAAAAAGGGTTTGTTAACCCCGATGATGTTAAGAAGAATATAAAAAATGATACAATTTTAGTATCAATAATGCTTGCTAATAATGAAATAGGAACAATTGAACCTATAGAGGAAGTAAGTAAAATCACAAAAGAAAGAGGAGTATATTTGCATACTGACGCTGTACAAGCAGTTGGTAACTATCCTGTAAATGTTGATTCTTTGGGTTGCGATTTACTTTCATTATCTGCTCATAAGTTTTATGGTCCAAAGGGTGTAGGTGCAATTTATATAAGGAAGGGTTCAAGAATTATGCCTTTAATGGATGGTGGAGGTCATGAAAAAGGTAAAAGATCAGGAACTTACAATACTCCCGGAATTGTTGGGTTAGGTAAAGCCTCTGTTTTAGCGTTTTCTGAGCTTGAAAGTAGAATAAATCAAACTACTAAATTACGTGATAAAATTATTGATGGTATCGTATCAGAAATACCCTATATTATTTTGAATGGTGATAGAGAAAAAAGACTTCCTGGAAATGCAAATTTTTCAATAAAATATATCGAAGGAGAATCTTTAATTCTTTCCCTTGATGCAGAAGGTTTTGCGGTCTCCACTGGTTCTGCTTGCAGCTCTCATTCTTTAAAAATTTCTCATGTCCTTAATGCTATAGGGCTTGATCCAGTCGATGCTCAAGGCTCACTTCGCGTAACAGTTGGTTTAGACAACACAGAAGATGAAGTAGATAAATTTTTAGAAATTTTACCAAAAGTAGTATTAAAACTAAGAAGAATGTCACCTTTGTATAAGGAGTAATGTTTTTGGGAGGAATTTAATGTATAATGAAAAAGTAATTGAGCACTTTAAAAATCCAAAGAATGTTGGAGAAATAGAGGATGCAGATGGTGTGGGGGAAGTTGGAAATCCTGTTTGTGGGGATATGATGACATTTTATATAAAGGTTGAAAATAATAAACTTATAGATGTTAAATATAAAACTTTTGGCTGTGTAGCTGCCATAGCAGTATCTTCAATGATATCCGAGATGGCTATTGGCAAAACAATTGACGAAGTTCTTGAAATAAGTAATAAAATGGTTGCCGAAGCTTTAGGAGGGTTACCACCAAATAAGTATCACTGCTCAAATCTCGGGGCAGATGCGCTAAAAGCAGCCATTGAAGACTATAAGAAAAAAAGGGAGGGTAATTTATGAAGTTTTTAAAATCGAGTATCGTTTGTTTCTTGGTGTTAATTTTTTTATTTGGTCCAATTTATAATTCAATAGCCTCCAATGTTTATGAAAAGGTAATAGAGGATCCTATGGATACACAAAATGCTTTTGATATTAAAGAAGTTTATGTGAAAGATGAACCAGCTAAAATATTTTTTAAGGTTTATCCATATGGTACTTTCGATTTTAAAAAAGATGGGACTGGGTTAGTTGGCTTAAGTATTGATATTGATGGAACAAGCAGCTTTGAATCATTTGATCCATTTGAATATCTAATACTTATGAGAAAAGATGGAAGCAAAAATACAATTTATGCATATAAGTGGATTCATGGTGCAACTGGTGGCATGGGGCTTGATAAAATAAATATTGAAGTTAGTGTAATCAAAATGGATGAAGTTTCCGATTTTGTAGAGTTTTCTATAAAAAAAGATGCAATTGATATAAAAGATAAAAAAAAGATTAGTTTTAATTTTCAAAGCTGGAAATTAGAAGGAAATACATTTTATTTGTATGATAGAGCTCCCGAGAGTAGTTTATATGTTTATGAACTTGGAATAATACGTCCAAGCAAACCTACTTTACAAGTTTCAGCTGAGGAATTAAATTTAGGCGCAGCTCCTTTTGATGGCGAATTAACGGGCAAATTTACTATAACTAATATTGGAACAACAGGTAAATTGGAAGGTACAATAAAACCATCAACAGGGAAACTTAAACTTTCTGTAGATAAGTTTTCTTTATCATTTCTTGAGAAACTTGAGGTAAGTGTGAGTGTTGCGGGTAAAGATTTTGGTGCGAGAGAGTTTTTGGAAAAACTTATTATTGAATCAAATGGTGGTGCTAAAACAATAAATGTTAAATTCAAATTTATTTCAAAGCCAGAACTTGATTATTCTCCCTATGAACTTAATTTTGGAGAAGTAAATAAGGGTGAAAAAGCCACTCTTGAGCTAAATATCCGTAATAAAAAAGAAGGTCCAATAAAGGGTAGTTTAAAAACCGATTTAAATTTTATATCTTTTTCTAAAAAAAGTTTTGAAGCTGAATCAGTAAAAATAAAGATAGAAGCAGATACTTCTTTAGTTGAACCAGGTGAATATAATGGCACAATAAATATAAATAGTAATGGTGGCGATGCAGAAATACCTGTCACTATAAAAGTCGTTTCTGCTAAATTAGAAGTTGAGCCTGAATCGTTAGATTTTGGCGATGTAGTTATTAGTGATACACAGGATAATATTAGAAAAGTAATTATTATCAAAAATTACGGAAATAAGACGTTGGAGGGAAGTATTGCTTCAAATGTTGATTGGTTAGAAGTAGAACAAACGAGTTTTTCTATTGTAGAAAAAGGAAGTCTCGAAGTTGGTGTTGTTGTTGATTTGAAATTATTAGAACCAGGAAAAAGTTATGCAGGTGTTATAGATATAAAGTCTAATGGTGGCGATAAATCTGTGCCTGTTAAAATAAAATATTTGGAGGCACCACCAATATTATCTATATTGAGTAAAGACTCAAAAGAGTTAAAAAATATTTCAGCTACATTAAAAGAAAAAGAAGCCTTTTCTTTTAATTTTATTGTGAAGAATAATGGTGGAGGCAAATTAGATGTAGAAATACGTTTTAAAGAAGAGAATACAATATTTAAAGTTTCGAGCAGCAAATTTTCTATAAAAAGTGGAGAAAGTAAAGAGGTAATTTTAACTTCTAAAGAACCTCTTCAGAAAGGTGAATACAAAGATACATTAGTTATAAAATCAAATGGAGGAGAAGGAGAGATTCCCATAAATGTGGTTGTGCAGAGAGAGAAATTATTGATAAAACTATATATTGGTAGTAAGGAAGCATATATCAATGATAAAAAAGTTATACTTGATGTTCCTCCATATATAAAGAATGGAGTTACTCTTGTTCCAATAAGATTTATATCCGAAGCTTTCGGTGCAGAGGTTTTTTGGGATGCCAATATAGGTAAAGGACAAGTAAAAATTATTTTTGAAGGTAAGACCATTATTTTGCTTATAGATTCAAAAAAAGCATATGTAGATGGTAAAGAATTTCCATTAATAGAAGCACCAGAAATAAAGAATGGAAGAACTTTTGTCCCAATAAGATTTATATCCGAAGCTTTCGGTGCAAGTGTTAATTGGAACGCTGAACTTAAAGAAGTAAGTATTGAATTATAAATTGGGAGGATTGGATATTATGGAAAATGATTATCTTTATCCAAACAACTTTTTCTTGCGTTATGAAGGTAATCCTATTTTAACCTCGGGTAAATGGCCTTATCCTGTTAATTCTGTATTTAACCCTGGAGCTATAGAGTTAAATGGAGAAACTTTACTTTTAGTAAGAGTTGAGGATTTACGTGGCTTTTCGCATCTTACGATTGCTAAAAGTCGTGATGGAAAAAGTAATTGGGAAATATCACCCAACCCAACTCTCGCTCCGGATGAACATTCTATGGAAGAAAAGTGGGGCTTAGAAGATCCAAGAATAGTTTGGCTTCCTGATCATAAAGAATATGCCATAACTTATGTATCTTTCTCAAGAGGTGGTCCTTTAGTCTCCCTAATATTAACAAAGGATTTTAAAAATTTTGAAAGATTTGGAGCATTAGTTCCACCTGAAGATAAGGATGCCTCTCTCTTTCCAAGACTTATTAAAGGTAGATATGCTTTAATTCATAGGCCTATTATTAGAGGGGAGGCACATATATGGATATCTTTTTCACCCGATCTAACACATTGGGGCGAACATCAAATATTGATATCACCACGTCCTGGTTGGGATTGCAGTCGAGTTGGTTTGGGTCCACCACCAGTTGAAACGGAAGAAGGATGGTTAATAATATATCATGGTGTTAGAGATACTGCTTCTGGTAAGCTTTATAGAGTTGGTGCCGCACTATTAGATTTGGATGATCCTACAAGAGTTATTTCAAGAACCGATAAGTGGATTTTTGCACCAAAAGAAGAATATGAACTTATTGGTGATGTACCAGGTGTAGTTTTTCCCACTGGAGTAATAGTGAATAAACAAAATGATGAAATTAGGCTTTATTACGGTGCAGCAGATACTGTAGTTGCCCTTGCTATAGCTAAATTATCAGGTTTTCTCTCTTTTATAAAAAGTTGTCCAAGCCAGGGATATAGTGAATGTAAATATTATAGTGTTTTTTAATAAGCTTCTTTCATGTGTGCGCCAAGCAAAGCTTGTAGTCTCTTACTGGTTAAAGTCCAGTAGAGGTAAGGTTTAGCAAACAGCCTATCACTTATGTTGCACTTTATGCGGAATCCAGGAAGTATTTCTTTTTCAAACAGAAAGAAAGGGAAAAACACTGGATCCCCAATCAAGTTGGGGATGACAAGTTACTTGATTCCCGATTAATGATTTTGAGGATGACAAAAGTCTTATTATACCCAACTTCGCGGTTTTATTTCTACTTTATTTTACAAATACTGATAAATACTATTCAGTTAGCTTATTCTAATTCCATGGTGTAGTCTGCAATAATATTTATTATATTTCATATTAACATCTCTTTGTATTTCTGCCACAACACAAGCATGAAAATAATAACTTTAACCTTTTTTTGTGCCACTTATATAATTAAACAATTCAATCTCTTTACCAAATATAATTTTGACTTTATTATTTTCTGAGGAACAGATGCAATATTTATAAAACAATATTTATAAAATGTGGTCGAGTAGAGCAACATAGTTGCACAATAATGTTTTATTGCAACCATCTGTTCTACTTGGGTTAAAAGATAAATAATCCTAATATCCCAGATATTAACAAAACAGATAACAGATTTAATTTAGTTCTATATAAAATAATAAATGTACATATAAGTAATATTAATGAAACCGGAGAAGTAATTGTATCCTTCCCGATTGTTATTGCTGCACTTGCTATAACTGCGCTTACAGCTGGAAGCACTCCACTCATAAACTTTCTTACAAATTTGTTATTTTCATATTTTTCATAAGCTTTAGAGATTAAAAGAATTATTATGAATGAGGGTAATACCACTCCAGTTGTCGCAAAAATTGCACCCAAAATGCCATTCATTTTGTATCCAATAAATGTTGCTGAATTTACTGCAATAGGACCTGGAGTCATTTCAGCTATAGCGAGCAATTCGTTAAATTGTTGAGAAGTAAGCCATCCATTTAAAAGAACTTCCTTCTGAATAACAGGAATCATAACATATCCGCCACCAATTGTAAAAAGTCCTATTTTGAAAAACGTTGTAAATAATTTTATGAGCATTTTTTAAAGTTTCATTCCCTTTCCAATATTATTCCTATTAACCCAGAAGCTAAAATAATGTAGAAAACGCTTATATTTAGAAACAACGCACATAACAGTGATGCGAAAAATATAGTAATTGTTAAAATTGTTTTTTTAATACTTTTAATAAAATTAAAACTTACTTTTGTAAGCTGTGCAACAATGGCTATTATAACCCCATTCATAAAGCTTTTAACATAAGTATATTCTAATAACTTTCCTGAAAAAATAGCTATGGTTAAAATTATCACAAAAGAGGGGAGCACAACTCCTATTGTTGCAAAAAATGCTCCGATAAAGCCTCCAAACTTTCTTCCGATAAATGTTGCCATATTAATTGCAATAGGACCTGGAGTCATTTCAGCTATTGCAGTAATCTCAAGAAATTCTTTTTCAGTAAGCCATTTCTTTCTCTCGACTATCTCTTCTTTTAGTATTCCGATCATTGCGTACCCTCCACCAAATGTTAAAGCTCCTATTTTTAGGAATGTTAAAAAGAGAGATAGGTTTAAATTAAATTTTTTCATATTATCTTTTATAATAAAATATAAAAAAAGTTTAATTGTTGAAAAGAGTTATTTTTAAGTTATAAAGTATTAAAATATTATTAATTATTTGAAAGAGGAGGCTCTTATTTAATGGCAAAAAAACCTAATATTGACAAGGAATGTTGTACTGGTTGCGGGATATGTATTGAAAATTGTCCAACTAATTCTTTAGAGTTAGTGGATGATATTGCAGTACTTGTACGACCAGAAACCTGTGATGGCGACGGGACATGTGCTGAAGTATGCCCCTTAGAGTGCATAGTTATGGAAGAGAAGTAAAAAACTAATTTGCAGCTCAAGTTTGTCAAGGCTTTAGAAGAAAAATATTAAAAAATATCTAAAGCCTTGACAAATATTTTTTGTTTATTTTAATTTTAAAAAATAGTATTATAAATTTCTATCTTTTGTTATAGAGCTGAGGTGTAAATGGCAGGGAAAGAAAAGGGTTTTAGTGTTATTTATATACCTGAGCGAGGTTCCTCTCGCTCTATACATATATCTAAAAGTTTTTTATATTTAATATTAATTGCCCTTTTTGCCTTTTCCATATTTATTTTTAGATTTGCAAGCAGTTTTGCTTTTTATAAAGCTGAATATGTAAAAGTTACAAGTTTTTCAATTGAAGAGAAACAGCAAATAATGGCTGATGAGTTATATTCAATTGAAGGTGAAACTACGAAAATAAAGGAATCAATTTACAAGATAAAAGAGAAACTTCCATATATTCAAAGCTTGAATAAAGAAGTAAGAAATACCTTAGGTTTAGAGAAAAAAGAATTAATTGTAGATAACTATTTTAAAAACTCTGAAAAAGATTTAGGTTATTTTACTGGAGTAGATTTTAGCCTTCCATATGTTCTTTCTCTTAAAGAAGAAGTAAATAAACTTGATTACTTGGTTGAACAGCGTAGGAGAGATTTAGAGATAGGCAAAGCTTCTGCTGATGATTATAAAGAACTTGATGCTAAAACACCGAGAGGTTATCCTGTCCCTGGTCCAATAAGTCCTGGATTTGGTTGGAGAATACACCCAATTTTTAGAATTCCTGATTTTCATACTGGAGTTGATATTACTGCTTCATATGGTTATCCAGTTAAAGCAGTAGCTGACGGCGTAGTTAACGAAGCTGGCTGGTCAGGCGGTTATGGTTATACAGTTAAAATTTATCATAGAGATGGAATAGAAACTTTATATGCACATTGCTCTAAGTTGAATGTTAAAGTTGGCGACAGAGTAAAAAGAGGTCAAATTATAGCAAAAGCTGGCGCCACTGGAACAGCAACACATTCACATGTCCACTATGAAATAAGAAGGGATGGAAAAGCAATTGATCCTGAGACTTTTTAAGGAGTGCTTAAAATGAAGAGAAAAAGAGAATCAATTTCTAAGCTTCTTATAATTTCAAACTTCGGTTTTAAAACAATTGAAATTAAAATTAATACCAAAATAAGAATAATTTTATTAACAACATTGTGTTTAATTGTGAGTATCTTTTCACTTTCAATTTACAAATATAATTTCTACAAAACAAAAGTATCAACTCTTTTGAGTGATAATACAATCGCGGCATCTTCAATAAATCAAATGTCTTCCGATGAAATTAAACTAATAAAGGATATTGTTAAGTTAAAATCTGATATTCAAGCTATTGATAATTTTCTTAAAGATGTTTCTTCAATAGATGAAGAAGTTAAGAGAAATTTAAAAATTAAGTATTCATCTGTAACTTTTGCTGACATATTTTCGAAGAATGCTAAATCGTATGATCGAGTTCATCCTGCTTCTGGTGAATTATCTTCTACCGACAAAGAGGTCAATGATAAACTAATTAAAGATTCCATTGAAAGAGAAAAAAGCTATAAAAAATTAATGTCAATCACACCGTCTGGTTATCCAGTAGATGGCAATGTTATTATTTCACAAAAACACTTAAATGGCCCTGGAGTCCTTATAAGTGTTCCTTATGGAACACCTATTAGAGCAACTGCGAATGGGAAAATAAGTAAGATTTGTGAATCAAAAAAAGATAGCTATATAATAGAAATAGAACATCCTTCCGAAAACAATAATCATACAATATTAACTCGATATCTCTTCTGTAGTAAACCTTTAGTTTTTGAGGGAAAGGAAGTTAACAAAGGACAAATAATAGCTTACTCTGGATTTTATCCAGGAAGTTTTGATAATATTACTGGGTATCAAATAATTATTGATAACACTTTAGTGCAACCTTAATTTTCAAATAAAGGAGAAACAAAATGACAGCATTTGGGAGTAAACCTGAAACTGCACAGAAGGCTATTTCTACATCATTTCTTGGCAAAGGAACTAAGATTGATGGGAAGTTTGTAGTTGAAGGTAATGTTAGAATTGATGGTAACTGCAAAGGGGAAATCGAAGGAAATGCTGATTTAATAATTGGCGAGGGAGCTTTTATAGAAGCTACAATAAAAGTTAACAATCTTATAGTTATGGGTGAAGTTCATGGTAATATTTACTGTGAAGATAAACTTGAAATTCATAATAGTGGTAAATTATTTGGCGAAATATCAGCAAAAAAGTTAATTATTGAAGAAAATGCTGTATTTGAGGGTAAAAGCCATATGGCTAGAGAAGAAAAAACCGCTTCTACCTTGGTAAATAATTCAAATAGGGAACCATTAAAACCAAGCACATCAACAACGAAAACACAACCACAGCCAGATTCTACTAAGTCTAACCCTTAATAACAATTAAAGGTTTCATTTTTGCTACTTTCTTGATTAGTTTGATTTCTTCCAAAGCATTTATAACTTTTTCAACATCTTTATAAGCTTCTGGTGCTTCTTCTTTTAATCCCTCTTTGTTTTTACTTAATATACTAATATTAGATTCTTTTAGATCATTTAATAATTTACCTAAGTTCACTTTCTTTGAAGCCGCACTACGACTTAAGAGTCTACCGGCTCCGTGGCAGGAAGAACCAAATGTTTCAGTTAAAACCTTTTTTTCACCTACAACAACAAATGATTCAGTTCCCATATCTCCGGGTATTAATACTGGATGCCCTGTATCTTTATAATATTCGGGGACTCCTTCTGTATTGGCAGGAAAAGCTCTTGTTGCCCCTTTTCTATGAACAACAACTTTTTTCTGTTTGCCTTTTATGGAGTGATTTTCTATTTTTGCAATGTTATGAGCAACATCATAAATTATATGTAAACCCAAACTTTCCCATTTTTTACTGAATACTTTTTCAAAGCTTTCTCTTATCCAAAATGTTATTGCTTGACGATTTGCCCAGGCATAATTAGCTGCTGCACACATCGATTTATAATAGGCTTCGCCTTCTTTCGATTTAAAAGGTGCACAAGCAAGCTGTCTATCAGGCACACTAATTCCATATTTTTGAGTGGCTCTTTCCATTTCTTTTATATAATCTGAAGCAATTTGATGGCCAAAACCACGAGAACCAGTATGAATTAATATTGTTATGTATCCCTCTCTGAGTTTGAATTTTGATGCTAATTGTTCATCGTAAATTTCACTAACTTCCTGAACTTCTAAAAAATGATTTCCTGCTCCCAAAGTACCAACTTCAGGAAGTCCTCTTTCTATAGCTTTTGCTCCTACATATTCAAAAGACGCATCTTTTAGCCTTCCATTCTCTTCTATGAAATTTAAGTCCTCTTTTATACCAAATCCAGCATCAACCATATATTCGGCACCTCTACAAATAAGTTCTTTAAAATTCTTTTCAGTTAATTTTATTTTACCTTTAGTTCCTACACCCACAGGGATATTATTAAATAATTCAGTACTTAATTTATCTCTTACTTTTAAAACTTCCTCTTTTCTTAGATTTGAGTTAATAAGCCTAACTCCACAATTAATATCGTAGCCTATTCCACCAGGAACTATCACTCCATAATCTATATCAAATGCAGCTACACCACCAATTGGGAATCCATAACCCCAGTGTATATCAGGCATAGCAATAGAAGCAAGTTCAATACCAGGAAGAGTTGCTACATTTGCAACCTGCTCAAACGAAGAATCTCCTTCCATATATTTAAGTATTTCTTCATTTATATAAATAATTCCAGGAACTTTCATTCCTATCTTATAATCTAATGGTATTAAGAATTTGTTTTTATCTATTTTTTGTAAAATTTCTAAGACTTTAGCCATTTTTTTATTCCTCCTTAAAGATTTTACTTAAATTTTTCGTTCTTTATTCTTATAAATTATAAGCTAATTATAAATAATAATCTATTTATCAATTTGTCTCAAATAAAATCTTTATGAAGCATATCATTTCTAATGTAGCTTAAGCTAAAAGAGATGTGAAGGTAAAATATACTGCAATAAAGTGAAATTATTATGATAGATTAATGCTGTTCCTTTGTGATGATGTGGGATAAAGGCTCCTTTGAATCACTTAATAATGCTCCTTAATGATGACTTGGATGAATGTAATTATGAAGTGGGGTATTTTAGAGCAGTTCTTGAGGAACCTACTTATTTGTCTTTACTTGTAATTACTGAAATCAACTATTAAGGAATCTTTAGTAACTGTCATCCCCGAAATCTTTTATCTAGGATCCATAGTAACTGTCATCCCCAACTTGATTGGGGATCCAGTGTTTACTTCTTTTCTTTTTCTTTGTTATTTCCGATCCAAACAAGAATCCAATTTTTTATTTACTTTATATTCCTCCGAAAATAATTTATCCAAAATT
>JAGPKI010000175.1 GCA_018054005.1 Caldisericia bacterium | reverse complement strand
AAAGAATGGGGAAAGGGAAGTTATTCTTTTGTAAAGAATCAAGAAGAACCTCATGAAGCTATGAATCTTAAACTTGATATAAGTAAAGCAAGACATTATTTAGAATGGAACCCTACCTACAATTCAAAAAAAGCAATTGAGAAAACTATTCAATGGTATAAAAATTATTATGAAAGAGATGTAAATATGTATGAGTATACAATTATACAGATTGAAGAATTTGAAAATAACTACATGTAAAAATTGAAAAAATCATTTAGGAGGATAAGAAACCAAAATGCCGAATAAAATAGTAATATTAGGAGCCGGCGTGAGTGGGTTATCTGCAGGTTACCACTTGAAATTAAAAGGAATAGACTCTTTAATTTTTGAAAAAAATCAAAGTTATGGAGGATTGTGCGATAATTTTACAATTGACGATTTCAGATTTGATAAATTTGTTCACTTTTCTCATACACGAAATAACTATGTTTTAGAATTATTTAGTCAATCAAGTGATTATTATTCTTACAGTCCAAAAGCATCTAATTACTATCATGGAATTTGGTTAAAGCACCCCGTCCAGACTAATTTATATCCACTTGATGCATCCGAGAAAGTGAGAATCATATTGGATTTTTTAAGTGCTCCCAAATACAATCAACCAAAAAATTATGAGGAATGGCTAAGATCAGTTTATGGTGTTTATTTTTCAAAAAATTTCCCCGAAGTTTATACTAGAAAATACTGGACTTTAGAAGCAAAATACTTGAACACAAGTTGGATAGAAAACAGAATGTATAAACCGAAAGTAGAAGAAGTTTTATACGGAGCCATGGCTGAAGATACAAAGATTTTTTATTATGCTTCTGAAATGAGATATCCTAAGAAAGGTGGTTATAAATCATTTCTTAAGTATATAGCTGATTTTAATAATATTCAATTCAACAAAGAAGTTGTTAAAATAGACATTAACAATAAAAAAATCTATTTTCAAGATAATACGAGTGAAAAATACGACATTTTAATTTCAAGTCTTCCACTACCCGAATTAATTAGAATGGTTTCATATGTTCCAGAAGAAGTAATGCACGCAAGTCAAATGTTATCTTTTACCTCAGGTTACTTAGTTTCTCTAGGTTTAAAAAAAGTAAGGTCAATGGAAAATCTATGGTTATATCTTTATGATGAGGATATTTTGCCTTCCAGAATATACTTCCCTCATCTAAAATCCCCTGACAATGTACCAGAAAATCTTTCTTCATTGCAGGCAGAAATTTATTTTTCCAATTTTAAGCCTTTGAATATGGACGAAAATGAAATACTGGAAAATACAATACAGCAATTAATTTCGATTGGACTGTTTAGCAATGAAGATATCATAGTCAAAGACATCAGGCAAGAAAAATATGCAAATGTAATATATGACCACAATATCCAAAAAGCAAGAAAAATAGTACATAATTTTTTAAAACAACAAAATATTTTTTACATAGGAAGATTTGGTGAATGGGCTTACTTATGGAGTGATCAGAGTTTAATGTCAGGAAAATTTGCTGCTGATAAAATATTTAAAATAATATATTAAAGGAGAGGTTAAAATGAAAATATTAATTACCGGCGGAGCAGGATTTATAGCAAGGAATTTAGTGCGAGAGTTGTTGAAGCGTAATTATAATATTATCACAATATACAGAGAAACAATTCCAAAAGAATTTATAGGCAAAGTTAAAATGATTCAATATAAAGGAAACTACAATGACCTAGAAGAAAATTTAGAAGATGAGCAAATAGACATAGTTATACATTTAGCGACACATTTCACTTCTAAACATAGAGCTAATGAAATTAGAGAACTTTTTGAGTCCAACATCTTATTAGGAACTCATATACTGGAATATATGAAGGAGCATAAGGCGAAAAAATTTATCAATACCTCTACATACGCGACATCAATTGATGGTACAGATTACAACCCTCAGAATCTTTATAGTGCTACCAAAAAAGCTTTTGAGGATATTTTGGTATTCTATGTGGAATCAGAAAAAATGCAGACTATTAATCTTGAATTATCTGATACTTATGGTTTAGGAGATACGAGGCCAAAGTTTTTGAATCTTTTATTAAATGCTATAAAAGAGAATAGAGAATTTAACATGTCACCAGGAGAACAAGAGATTTGCTATATTCATGTTAGAGATGTTGTAAATGCATATTTAAGAGCTATCGATATGCTTGTTAATGAAGACATAAAAAAAATTGAAAATTATTCAGTTTATGGTGATGAAGTGCTGACTTTGAATCAGCTGGTAAATAAAGTACAAGACATTTCAGGAACAAAAATTCAAGTAAACAAAGGAGTGTATCCATACAAGGAAAGAGAAATTATGAAATTCAAACCTAAATATCCTATATTACCAGGTTGGCAACCACGGGTTTCTTTAACTCAAGGAATACTTGAAGTGTTGGAAGGAGGCACTACCAATGAAAATTGAGGAAACTAGTATTGAAGGTCTATTTATCCTAAAAGATTTACCAAGTTTTAAAGATATAAGAGGAAAATTGTTTAAACCCTACAGCAGTTCTTTTTTTGCT
>JAGPKI010000174.1 GCA_018054005.1 Caldisericia bacterium | reverse complement strand
TAGCATCGGGGTGATATTTATTAACAAAGTTTATACCATTTTCAATTACAAGATCTATATGGTTAGGAAATATCCACTCTCTATTTACATATTGTAATTTGGGGTTATTCTTATCGTTCGGAAATATTTCGTAAGTCTTTTTGTATATTTCTATTAATTTTCTAGTTTTTATCATTGTAAAAGTACTTAAAGAATTTATTGTAATGAATTTCATTTACTTTAACATATTCTTGTTACTTAATGATAGCCTTTGTTGTAAGAATTCTTCCCAATCAACATCTACAGCATCCAGATATTGCTTTATTGTCTGCTTAGTTTGTATCTTAGGAATTAAAGGTTGTCCATAAGTATAACCTTTTTCTTCAAAATATTTTGTAGAAATTACTATATTAATATGAGTATTGGGAAGTGTAATAGTTGTTGTTTCTCCAAACTTTGTAGGAGAACCAGAGGTTTTAGTTCCAATAGAGATTGAGTTTTTGCAATTTAGTATATTCAAAGCATTTATTATGGCTGCAGAGTATGTGACATTTGATAAAAAGACTACAGGAGTATATATATCTTGATTCTCATAAAGAAACTTTGTTAAGGGATCCAAAATAAGAGAACTGCCACCAAGGTTGTTTCTTAAATCCACAACTACAAATTTAACTTTATTCTCTTTGATCTCATTTATTATCCTATTAATCTGTTCTTGTGTAATATCTTCACATTTATTGTACTGTAAGTAGTAGGTATTTAAATCTTTGTAATACTTAGTCCAATACAGTCCTTTGGGATTTAAGGTTTCACTGTCTTTTATGTGCTCTTCTCTTGGGTTGTACAATTCTTTTTCAGATATATCTATTGGTTTTAGTTTAATCACTTTATCATTAGCCTTAACTTCAAGTATTAGACTATCGTCAACAATTCTTAGAAACTTGAGTAAGTCAGGTTCATACATCCATTGTTCAACTGAATTGGAAAGTACCACTTCATTCTCATAAGTGATGATTTCGGACATTCTTGAAATTACATCTTCCATTGGAATCTGATTCAAAGATAAAACCTCTAATCCAATATATTCTTTATTCTCAGGGTTAATTGAGGATATGTAGTATTTGTTTCCTAGATATTTAATTCTAATTGGATATTTTGCTTTTGATAGTATCCTTCCAATTCCTTTTACTCTTGTATGTGAGTCTTTTATCTTGTTAAAAATTTTCATAAGCTCAAAAAAGAATGTTACTTTGTCAATATCTCTAGATTTCAGAATTAAATCATTTAAAGCTTTCTCTAAGTCTTCTTTCGAAGTAAAGAGGAATGGATTTGGGTGTGTTTCTTCTAAGTTCTTTACTAAATATTTAAAGTCTTCAGCTATTTGTTTTGATTTGTAATTATTCATATACTATTAACAGATTCAAAATAATTGAGGTATCAATCAATTTTATAGGTATTCTAATGAGAAAGAAAAGATATGAAAGATATTGGTACAATAAAAGAGATTATAAAAATTTAGAGAATATTTAAATAAATTATACTATGATTTATATGGGAAACAGATTGGATATTGAATTGGTTAAACGAGGTTTTGTTAGAAGTAGGACAAAAGCCCAGGAACTAATAAAGGGTAGGTATGTATTATGTAATAACAAAATAGTAGATAAGAATAGTATTTATGTGTCAGATGCTGATGAGATAAAAATTCTTGAGAATGATAGCTTAAAATATGTTTCGAAGGGTGGGGTGAAATTAGAAAAAGCCATAAGGGAGTTTGATTTATGTTTTCTCAATAAAAATATTATGGATATAGGATCTTCGACTGGTGGCTTTACTGACTGTGCTATTCAAAATGGTGCAAAAGAAGTAATTGCAATTGATGTCGGGACTGATGTCATGGATAAAAATTTAAGGAAAAACAAGAAAGTAAAATTATATGAGAATACTAATATAAAAGATTTGAGTAATATTTTTTTTAAAAATCTTGATTACATCTTGATAGATGTATCTTTTCTTTCTCTTATAAGAGTTTTTGAAAAAATTGCAGATAGTAATATAGATATAGATGTTATAAGTTTAATTAAACCCCAGTTTGAATGTGGAAAAGACATTGCAAGAAAATACAAAGGCGTTATTCTGAATAAAAATATACATAAAAAGGTAATAAAAAATTTAGTAGCAAGAATTAATAGTTTAGGTTTTTTTGTTAAGGACATTACATTTTCTCCAATTAAAGGTGGCGATGGAAATATTGAATATTTAGCTTATTTTACAAATAAGATTGATCAAAATGGAGATATTTGTATAAGTAAAACTGTTGATGATGCATTTAAATCATTATGAGAATGGGTCAACGAAAAGAAAAATACTCTTCATGTTGCAAAGCAGAATAGGCTTTGGACATTTCAAATGAGCATTGACACTATCTCAGTATTTATTGGAAAGAAATATTCTAAGGTGTAAATAAACAGTACAAAGGAATTAATTATAATTCTTCTAATGCTTTTAATATTCCATCTGCACCTGGATTTATACCAATAGGAGAAATATAACCCCAAGCTATAACACCATCCTTATCAATTACATACAAAGCTCTTTTAGATAACCCATCTTCCT
>JAGPKI010000039.1 GCA_018054005.1 Caldisericia bacterium | reverse complement strand
TATATTAACCTTGCGAGGGAGAATGGAGCAGATTTAATCATTTTTCCTGAAATGTCTTTAACGGGTTATTATCTAAAAGACCTTACTTCTGAGCTTGCAATTGGACCAGATTTTTCTATCCTAAAGCCGATATTTTCAGCTTCAAAAGATATTGATATAGTAGTCTCCTTCCCTGAGAGAGATGAAGCTTTCAATTATTATATAACCTCAGTTTATCTTAGGAATCAAAATATTATTAATTTACACAGGAAGGTATATCCTCCAATTAATGGAATGTTTGATGATTTGAAGGATTTTAAGCGAGGAGAAACTTTTAGAGTCTTTTCAAATGAGTTTTTAAATTGTGGTATGCTTATCTGCAGAGATATGTGGCATGCTGAAGCTGTAACTGCTTTAGCATTTAAGGGGGCAAAGCTTATTATAGTCCCCTCTGCTGTTCCTTTAAGGTCAATTTCAGAAAGTGGTCCCTCAATAAAAGGCTTTATTGAAAGGTCAGTAAAGTTTTATGCAGAGCACTTCTCTCTTTATTTTGCATTTGTTAATAGAGTTGGATTTGAAGAGGGAGTTTGTTTTTATGGTGGAAGCACTGTGGCAAGCCCTTCTGGTGAAATTATTCTTTCAATGTGCTTACTGGAAGAGGAAATTAAGTTTTTTGAGCTAAACAAAAGAGAAATAGAAAGAAGGATCAATACATTACCTCTCCAATTCGAGGAAAAAAGAGATTTACTAAAAGATGGATAAGGATAAAATTAGTCTAAAACAGGATACTCAATTTGTTTTAAAAGTCATAATAAACTTTATCAAAGAAGAAATTAATAAATATAGTTTTAATGGTGGAGTGATAGCTTTATCAGGTGGATTAGATTCATCTATCGTATCTATACTATCTTATCAGGCACTTGATGGGAAAATAAGGCTTCTTTTTATGCCTTATGGAGAAAGCAGTATTGCCACTAAAGATGCTTCAAGTGTCGCCTCTTTATTAAATCTTCCTCTTGAAACCTACAATTTAAAAGAAATTGCTGATAAAATTTTCTTAGAGCGAAAAATTGATGATAAGTTAAGAAGAGGAAATATCCTTGCAAGGCTTCGAATGAGTCTTCTCTTTGATGTGAGTGCAAGAGAAAAAGCTCTTGTTATAGGCACCAGTAATAAATCCGAACTTTTAATAGGTTATAGTACGTGGTTTGGAGATAGCGCTGCTGGTATCCAACCAATTGGAGACCTATATAAAACTCAGGTTAGAGAACTAGCAAAATGTGTGGGTGTTCCTGATGAAATAATCAAAAAACCCCCTTCTGCAGAATTATGGGAAGGACAAAGTGATGAGGAAGAAATTGGGATAAGTTATGATGATCTCGATAAAATCCTCTATTTATATATTGATAAGCGTTTTAACGAGGAAGAAATAATAAATGTGGGTTTTGAAGCAAATTTAGTGAGAAAAGTAATTCTTAAGACAAAAAAAGCTCTCTATAAACTCAGAACCCCAGTTATTTGCAAATTATCTGATAGAACAATAGGTATTGATTACCGCTATATAAAAGAGGCTGGAATTTAATTTATTAATAGAACCTCTTTAAAAGGGTCTCATTTTGGCACTCCTTTAAACTACAATAATAAAATGGAGGTTAGATGAGAATTAAACTAACATATGAGAGTTTAGATGGGGAACCTATCATTCTTCCAATGCATTATAACTATGTATTGCAGGCTCTCATTTATAGGACATTTTCACCACTCCTTGCTTCAAAACTCCATAACCAGGGATATGTTTTCGAAAATAGGAGATTTAAGCTTTTCACCTTCTCGAGGATTTTGGAGAAAGGTATAAAGCACTCAAAAAGTGAACTCCTCTTCAAAAGAAGTATTTCATTTTATTTTTCATCAGCTATTGATGATATAGTCTGCGACCTTGGTGAAGGGTGCTTTAAAGGTATGGAGTTTAATCTTTCTGGACAAAAAATATTTGTTTCAAGAATAGAAGTGCTTACCCTACCTGCTTTTGAAGAAAAAATCTTAATAAGAATGCTTGCACCATTAACAATATATTCAACTTTTGAGGATGGGAACGGAAATAAAAAAACCCATTATTATGCTCCGGGAGAAATAAATTTTTCGGAACTGTTAGAAAAAAATGCTATAAAAAAATTCTCTACAATTCAAACAGATTTAAATTATGATAATTTGCAATTAAATGTTAAGCCAATAAAAGTCTCCCCGGAGAGAAATCTTCAGGTTGTTAAATTTAAAAATACTACTATACAAGGATGGACTGGAATATATGAGATTTCTGGCTCGAGAGAGCTAATTACCGTAACTTATGAAGCTGGCTTGGGGGGTAAAAACCCAGAGGGCTTCGGAATGTGGGAACTATATAATGGACAACAAGTATAACAAACTTAAATCTATTATAGGAGTGCATATAAAAATTGAATAATTCAACTCTATGGGCACTATATAAGATTCATAATTATATACTCAGTGGATCCCATCCAAATGTTTCAAGTCTATCAGAGAAATTAGAACTGTCTCAAAGAACAATAAAGCGTTACATCTCTTGTCTTAAATATGATTTTGATGCCCCTATTAAATATTCAAAAATAGATGAAGGCTATTATTACACTCAGGAATGGGATTTCCCCTTCCCAAATTTGACTGAAGGGGAATTAATATCTTTGTTTATGACGGTAAATTTACTGGAAGAATTTAAAGGTACTTCTCTTGAAAAAGATATAGTTTCACTTCAAAAGAAATTGGAGCTACTTTTATCCAAGAAAACGAAGATAAATGGAGAAAGTTTTATAAAAGTCCTACTTAAACCATTAAAACCTAAAAAAGATGTGAAAGAAGTTTTTAGTAAAATTTTTAATGCAATAAAAGAGAGAAAGAAACTTAAAATAAAATACTGGGCAATACATAGAAAAGAGCTTACAGAGCGTATAGTGGAGCCATATTTGATTTTCAATTCAGAAGGAATATGGTATTTTGCTGGTTACTGCGAGCTGAGAAAAGACTATAGAGATTTTGCCTTAGATAGAATTGATAAAATAGAAATTTTGAATGAATCTTATAAACCAAGAGATTTTGACTTCAAAGATTATATAGGAAAAGCTTTTAAAATTTATAAAGGTAATACTCGAAAAATAACTTTACTATTTGATTCTTACGAGGCAAACTGGATAAAAGAAAGAATATGGCATTCATCACAGGAAATTAAGGAATTGCCTGACGGTAAGCTTCTTTTTGAAATAAAAGCAAATCCAGAAGAGATAAAAAGATGGATTATTGGGTATGGCGCATCAGTAGAAGTGATAGAGCCGAAGACGTTGAGAGAAGAAATAAAAGATGAAGTTTTAAAACTTTCAAAAATTTATAAAGAATAATTAAAAGGGTCTTATTTTGGCACTCTAAAGATTTATAATTTTAAGTAGAGGATAAATTGAAATAAGGAAGTCATATGAGATTACGAAAAGTGAGAGGTAAGATAAGACTCTTATAGAAAGATATTAATTTTAGGCTAATTATTTTATGTTGGGTGGTTTTAATATCCTTGGAGGTGGATGAGTTTTATGAAAGGAGCAAATAATGATTGATGCTATTAGAGAATTAGGTAAAATTATCATGGAAAAAGAAAATGTTAATGAACTGAATTCATTATTGGAAGATCCTAATTCAACTGGTAAGTATAGAGTTATATTCACTATAACTTTTACTAAGAATACTGATAATTGGTATTTTGAAGATGTTGAAATGGAAGAATACGATAAAGATAAAAATCTAAAATATTTATATAGATCTGGCCCAAGCAATGCTCCTAACTATTCTCCATCAGCTAAATTAACCGACATAGACAGAACTTATCCATTAAAAATTAAAGGGTGGTTTAAAAAAATTCTTTCAAAAGAAAATCTCTTAAACGACGAAGAGAAAAAATTTATTGAGAATATTTATAGTTTATTAGAAAATAGTGAAAATCTAATAATCGAAAAAATTAGAAAGTTCAGGGAAGAAACACCAAAAAAGGAAGGGATATTTATTACTTTAAAATTCAAAGAAAATAATACGGTAAAATATCTTGGTGACATTAAAGTGTTTGAAAATATTCTAATACAGACCATTACAGAAGAAGAAAATATTAAAGGATTTAATAACGGAGTTTGTTCAATATGTAAAGAAGAAAAACCTGTAATTATTGGTGATGGAATATATACTTTTTTCACAATTGATAAAACTGGATTTATTTCAGGAGGATTAAAAGAAGAAAATGCGTGGAAGAACTTTCCAATTTGTCAAACATGTAAAAGAAATATCGAAAAAGGAAAGGAATATTTAGAAACTAATTTAACATTTAAATTTGCAGGTTTAACTTATCAATTAATTCCAAAATTTATAATTGGTAGAGAATTTGTCTCAAGTGAAGTGATTGATATTTTTACAAATGCCTCAAAAATTTTTAAATTGAAGGAAAATGTACAAAAGAAATATCTTGGAGAAGAAAATGAAATTCTTGGTTATTTAAAAGAATATGAAGATTATCTAACACTTAATTTTCTTTTTATTCAGAAGATGAATAAAGCTGAAAGAATTCTTTCATTAATAGAAGATGTTTTTCCGTCACATTTAAAACAATTATTTAGCGTAAAAGAAGAGGTTGATTTACTCTATAATAAAGATTTTACTTTCAAGACGATTTGGAATTTTTTCTCTAAATCTGATCAAAACAAGAGGGATGCAGACCTTAAAGCATATTTTCTTGATTTATCAGACAGAATATTTAAAGGAAAACCAGTAGATTTTTCATTTGTGTTGAAATTTCTCATGAAGAGAATAAGGACAAGTTTTGTCAATGATGACTATTTTAATTTTACAGTTTTAGATGCAATAATGATAGTTTCTTTTTTGCAAAAATTAGATCTAATAAATATGGAGGTATTTAACATGGAAGAAAGAATTTTTTCCGAACTATTCGAAAAGTTTAAACCAACTTTTGAAAGTCCTCTAAAAAGAGGGCTTTTTTTGCTTGGAGGTTTAACTCAACTTTTACTTAATACTCAATATTCAAGAAGAGAATCTACGCCACCTTTTCTTAAGCAGTTAAAAGGTTTAAAAATGGATGAAAAAGATTTTAAGGGGCTTATTCCAAAAATCCAGAATAAACTTTATGAATATGATGCTTTTGATAAAGGTAAACAAAAGTTAGCAGAAGAAGCATCTTATTATTTGTTGATAGCTGGAAATAATTGGAAAATGTCCATTGATGAAATGAATTTTTATTTTGCTACAGGCATGAATCTTATAAATGATATTACTAAAATAATTTATCCTGAAAAAAAATCTTCAGGTGAAAAACAAAATTAGGGAGGTAAAATTAAAATGAATTTAGTAAAAAACAGATCCGAAGTTTTATTTCTTTATGATGTAGTTAATTCAAATCCAAACGGTGATCCTGTCGATGAGAATAAGCCGAGAATAGATGAAGAGACAGGGAAGAATATTGTAACTGATGTAAGGCTTAAAAGAACAATAAGGGACTATCTCCATGACTACAAAAATAACGATATTTTTGTTTTAGAGATTAGAGACAAAGATGGAAAGCTAAAAACTAAGGAAGATAGATTAAAAGACTTTAATAATGACCCAGAAGCAATTATTAATGAATGCATAGATATAAGGCTTTTTGGCGCTACCACTGCAGTTGAAGGTCAGACCATGGCTCTCACAGGTCCAGTACAGTTTAAATATGGAGTATCTTTGCATAAAGTAGATTTAACCTATATAAAAGGAACAACCGTTATGCCTTCCCAAGCTGACAAAAAACAAGGTACTTTTACTGAAAGATACATTCTTCCGTATTCCTTAATTGCTTTTTACGGAGTTGTTAATGAAAATGCTGCAATAAACCAGGGACTTAATTTATCTGAGGAAGATTTAAATTTAATGTTTGAGGGTATGTGGAACGGGACAAAGAATTTGATATCTGGCTCAAAGTTTGGTCAAAATCCACGGTTATTGTTACAGATTATTTATAAAGAAGGTAATTTCTATATTGGAGAACTCGATAAAAAAATTACATTAAAGACTGATATTGAAGAGGAAAGAATAAGAGATATTGCTGAGGTAAGGATTAATATAGATGAATTATGTAACTCTTTAAAAAAAGAGGCAAATAAAATAGATAAAATTAGATTAAAAGTTGATGATAGAATTAATTTTCTACTTAATGATAAAGATGTTAATCTTCTCGAGGCGTTGAAGGGATTTAGGGTAGAAAGTTTCAGCTTCTAAATTAATTAAATCAAATGAATTTGTTTTATGAAGGGAGTATTGAAAAATGAACGTCGTTGCCTTTGATATTTTTGGTGATTTTGCACATTTTAGAAGATTTTATACTACTTCCTCACCTCTAACTTTTTCTTTTCCTCCACCACCAACAATAGCAGGTATATTAGGCGCTATTACTGGAGTTGATAAAAAGAAATATCTTGATGTTTTTTTATCTGAAAAATGCAAAATTAGCGCAAGAATAGTTAAGCCAGTAAAAAGAATAAGAATTGGTTTAAATTATATTAATACAAAAGATAATTATTGGATACCAATTAAGAGAGGTTCACACGAAGCAAGAACTCAAATTAGAGCTGAATTTATTAAAGACCCTTATTATAGAATTTATATATCACATGACGATAAAGATGTTTTTAGTGAATTAACTAATCGGTTGAGTAGACATGAGACTTACTTTTCTATCTCTTTGGGTTTAAGCGAACTATTAGCAGATTATAATTATGTTGGTATATTAAATTTAAGAGAGACAAAAGATTATGAAGGAGAAATTTGTTCGCTTATTCCGGTTTACAGCATTCGAAATTCTAAAATTGTTTTTGAAAATGGTAAAAAGTACTTTAAGGACAGAGTTCCAATTATAATGAATTCCGAGAGAAAGATTGAAAAATATGATGATGTAATATATGAAGCACAGGGTAATACTATAAAAGCAGCTGTAAATGAATGCTGGGAAACAGATGATGGGGAACATATCACATTTTTCTGAGCTTTACTCACATCCAGGAAAATACCTTGAACAGCATTTGATAAATGTGTCAAGAATATCATTCCAGAACTTGCTTTACTCTCCAGTAAGCAAAATTGGTAATTTTACAAAAGATGAAATTTTGAGAGTAGTGAAAGTTTGTGGCTTATCGCATGATTTAGGTAAAGCAACTAACTATTTTCAGATTTACCTTAATGATAATAATAAAGAAAAAGTTAAAGAAGCAAGACATTCTCTAATATCTGCAATTGCAACGTATTATTTAGTAATTGATGAATTCAAAGAAAGTTTTATGGCAAATGAAGATAAAATAAAACTGTTTGCTTTTGCCTCATTTATGGCAGTAAAAAGACATCATGGAGATATGGGCGATGTTTATAGCGAAGCTGTTTTATTAGATTCAGAAAGAAGTTTGCTCAGAACCCAGATACAAAGTATTGATAGTAATAAATTAAATATTTTATGTAACAACTTAAAAACAGAGAAAGAAACAATAAACATAAATAAAGAAATGTGGTCAGAGTGGATTGAACAATTTGATTTGTCTCTTTATTTCAGAAAACTTAGAAAACTTGGCGATGAAAGAAATTTAAATTTTTACTTACTATTTAATCTTATTTTTTCCTTATTGATTGATGCTGACAAAACAGAAGTTAGTATTGGCAAAATTTTAGATAGGAAATTTACTGAAATTGACTACAAAATCGTAGATAGTTATAAAGAAAAATCTAATTTTGATAAGACCTTTCTAAATGAATTCAGAGAGAAAGCATACAAAGAAGCAGTATATCGTGAAATAAATTTAGATAAGAAAATATTATCTTTAAATCTTCCAACTGGTCTAGGTAAGACTTTTACATCATTTGCTTATGCACTTAAACTAAGAGAAAAGATATCAAGAAATAATGGTTACACACCGCGTATTATATATTCTCTTCCATTTCTTAGTATTATTGACCAGAATGCTTCAATTTTTGAAGAGATATTAATTAAAGGAAATTTAAAACTTGACACTTCACTAATTCTCAAACATCATCACCTCTCGGAATTGTATTATAAAACTGATGAAAATGAATTTGAAACAAATCAAGCTAAAATTCTCATTGAAGGGTGGAACTCAGAAATTATAATAACTACATTTGTTCAGCTTTTCCACACACTTATTTCTAACAAAAATTCTACTCTTAGAAAATTTCATAGATTAGCCGGCAGTATTATTATTTTGGATGAAGTTCAGTCAATACCTTTTAAATATTGGTTACTTGTTAAAGAGATTTTTAATAAACTTGTATTAGACTTTGGCTCCTACATTATTTTTGTTACTGCAACGCTACCCTTAATTTTTGAAAAAGAAGAAATGGACCCCTTAATTAAACCTGAGGTATATTTCTCAAAACTTGATCGGGTGGTGATACAATCAAACCTTGAAAAGAATATTACTTTAGATGAATTTGTGGATAATCTTAGTATTCGCGAAAATAAAAGTTACCTTTTTATTATGAATACCATTAGTGAAGCGAAAAAGCTTTATGAACTTCTTAGAGAGAAAATAGATTGCAAAATCTTATTTCTTTCGAGCCATGTTGTCCCATTTGAAAGGTTGGAGCGTATAAAAGAAATAAGAGATAAAGGTGTTAAGATATTAGTTACAACACAGCTTGTTGAAGCCGGAGTAGATATAGATTTTGATATTGTATATAGAGATTTGGCACCGCTTGATTCAATTACACAATCTGCTGGAAGATGCAACAGAAACTGGAGAAATGAAAAAGGTGAAGTTAATATAATTAGTTTAAAGGATGAAAAGAAAAATTATTCAAGTTATATTTACGATTCAATTTTACTTGATATTACAAGAAAAATACTTACAGATAATAAGGTAATATCGGAAAAGGATTATTTAGGAATTATTGAGAAATATTACTATGAGATAACAGAAAAAAAGTCTAAAGATATATCTAAGGATTTGCTCAATGCAATTTATAGTCTCAAATATAAAAGCGAAGATGAAAGTAAGGGAATCAGTGATTTTAAATTGATAGAAGAAGATTATCAAAAGGTGGATGTTTTTATCGAATTGAATAATGATGCAAAAAATGTATGGACTAAATTTGAACTAATAAAAGAAATTAGAGATCTCTTTGAAAGAAGATTAGAATTTAATCAAATAAAGGGAAATTTCTACAATTATGTTATTTCAATATCCGTTAAAGCTAAAAATATTCCACCAGAAGTATTAGGCTTTAGGTATGTCAACATGGAAAGCCTTAATGATTATTACGATGATAAAACTGGCTTCAAAACCGATAGTGAAGCTTTAATATGGTAGTTTCTGGGACTTTAATACAAAATTACCTAATTTGCAAAAGGCAAACTTGGCTTATGTCAAGGGAGATAATCCCGGATCAGGATTATTCGTATATAGCAATAGGACGTCTTGTTGATGAAGAAAGTTATGATAGAGACAAAAAGAAAATAAATATTGGAGATATGGTTTTAGATGTGGTTAGAGGAAAAAACGAAGAGATAATAATAGGTGAAGTCAAAAAAAGTTCGAGAGCTATTGATAGTGCAACTTTGCAACTTGCATATTACCTTTACAATTTAAAAGAAATGGGAATTAATTGCAAAGGTTTTTTACTTTTCCCCAAGGAGAGAAAAAGAATAAAAGTAACGTTAACTTGTGAATTGGAATCAAAACTTTTGAATTTAATTGAAGAAATTAAGGAATTAATTAATGGTAATATGCCACCCCCCAAAGAAAAAATTAGATTTTGCACTCATTGTGCATATAGAGAGTTTTGTTGGGCATGAAGGGGACTATCTTCGTATTTTCAAGTGGGGAGCTCAAAAGGAAGCAAAATACCATTTATTTTGAGGGTGACAAGGGGATTAAAAAATTTATACCTATCGAAAACACGAATGAACTACACTTATTTGGCGAAGTTACAATAAATAAAGAAGTATTGGAATTTTTATCTAAAAATGAGGTTATACTGCACTTTTATAATTATTATGGTTATTATGTTGGAACATACTATCCGCGAGAGCATTATAACTCTGGTTTTATGATTTTAAATCAAGCTACTCATTATATAGATAATGCTAAGAGAATGACCTTAGCAAGAAACTTTGTTTTAGGCGCTGCCCAGAATATGGGGAAAGTTTTATCCTATTACAATGTTAGGGGTATACAGTTAAAAGATGAAATTGATAAAATAGATTCTCTAAAGAAACTTATTCCGGATCAAACTAATACAGAATCATTAATGGCAATAGAGGGTAATATTAGAGAAGCATATTATAATGCTTTTGATAAAATTGTAGAAAATGAGAATTTTTCAATGGATGAGCGTTCTAAAAGACCTCCAAAAAATAGAATGAATGCATTGATAAGCTTTGGCAACTCTTTACTTTATACTACCACATTATCAGAAATATATAAAACACATCTTGATCCACGAATAGGCTTTCTTCACTCTACTAATTTTAGAAGATTTACGTTAAACCTCGATGTTTCAGAAATATTTAAACCAATTATCGTTGACAGGGTGATATTTACTTTACTTAACAAAGGAATGATTAAAACAAGCGACTTTGAAGCTAAGCTTGGAGGCTTATATTTAAAAGAAGGAGGAAGAACAGTTTTTGTCGAGAAATTTGAGGAAAGATTGGCAACAACTATTAAACACTGGCAGCTAAAGAATGAAGTTTCCTATAGAAGGCTTATAAGAATGGAGTTATACAAATTAGAGAAACATCTTATGAATGAAGAGGAATATCAACCTTTTGTTTCAGAATGGTAGGTGTAATAATGGACAATTCTTGTGACTATGATGAAGATTTAGATTTACTCTTAGGGCTTTGGTATATTGGCTGGCTGAAAGAAGAAACAATTTTAGATAATTTTGAAAAAGAAAATGATCAAAGAGATGAATACGATAATATGGATCTAAATATTTAAAATGTATGTTATTATGGTTTATGATATAAACGAAAAAAGAGTAAATAAGGTTTTAAAAATAGGGAGAAAATATCTTGACTGGATCCAAAATTCAGTTCTTGAGGGTGAAATTACGGAAGCAAAGTTCGAAAAACTAAAGTTAGAAGTCTTAAAAGTTATCAAAAAAGAAGAAGATTCTGTAATATTTTATATATTAAGAACAACACTATACAGTAAGAGAGAAATACTCGGTTTAGTGAAAGGAGAATCAAAATTAATTTTGTAAATTATCTGTCTATCCTCAATAATGCAAAAAGTGACGGGGATCAACAGATTACAAAAAAGTTTTGTAATTTAAGTATTAATGGTAAAATATTAATAAAAGTTTACCTTGAAAATTGTAAAAATTATCTAAAATATACTTCAATAAACTAATATAAATAAAGGAAAAAAATT
>JAGPKI010000173.1 GCA_018054005.1 Caldisericia bacterium | reverse complement strand
CTCCCCGGGTTGGAGTATGTGCTTATACAGGAGAATAACATTATAGCTTAATCACCTTTTATATAACAGCAAATTAGCTTTTAGCTTTGAATTTCTGTTGTAATATCATAATTGCTTTTTTAAGTTGGAATTTCATTGACAGTTTTTAATACAGGTTTTTAAAGGTTTCGATGTGTTTAAGATAATTTATTTTTAAGCTGAATTTATAGAATTCAAATTTGGTAAAATTATAAAATTTCCTTGGATGTCTATAAAAGAGAAATGGGAGAATGTGATTATTTTTATTACTATGTAGGCAGAATGGTTCTTTAAAAATCTTGAAGGTAATAAAATGATGAAAACTTCGCATAAAATAATTATTGGTGATTCAAGATGTATGGAAAAAGTGAAAGATGAATCCGTTCATCTAATAGTCACTTCTCCACCCTATTGGCAGTTAAAGGATTATGGCAATCATAATCAGATTGGGTTTAATGATACTTATGAAGAATATATTAATAACCTTAATCTGGTCTGGAATGAATGCAAGAGGGTATTACACAAAGGTTGTCGTTTATGTATTAATATTGGAGATCAATTTGCTCGCTCTGTCTATTATGGAAGGTATAAAGTAATCCCTATCAGGACAGAAATAATCAAATTCTGTGAAAGTGATGGTTTTGATTATATGGGTGCTATAATCTGGCAAAAAGTTACTACTTGTCATACTACAGGTGGAGCAACAATTATGGGCTCGTTCCCTTATCCCAGAAATGGTATTATTAAACTGGACTACGAATATATCTTAATCTTTAAAAAATATGGAGATCCGCCTTCAGTTCAACGTGATCTAAAAAAACAATCAAAATTGACTATTGAAGAATGGAATCAATATTTTACAGGCCATTGGAATTTTTCGGGTGAAAAGCAGAATAAGCATTTGGCTATGTTTCCAGAAGAATTACCAAAACGGTTAATTAAAATGTTTAGTTTTGTGGGGGATACTATTCTAGATCCTTTTTTGGGTAGTGGAACCAGTTCTTTAGCAGCCAGAAATTTGAATAGAAATTCTATCGGCTATGAAATCAACGAAAATTATCTTCCCATAATAAAAGAAAAATTGGATTTGGAACAAGGTGTTATTTTTCAGGAAGAAACTTATGAAATAATCAAACAAAAAGAGCTTGATATAAATTTTCAGGAAGAAATAAGTAAATTACCCTACATCTTCAAAGATCCTATAAAATTTGATAAAAAAATTGATCCCCGAAAATTAAAGTTTGGCTCAAAAATTGATAATTCAAATACCGAAAGAGTTTCATATTATACTGTGGAAGATGTTATCTCACCAGAAATATTAGTTCTAAACAATAAATTAAAAATCAGATTACTAGGGATTAAAGAAATACCTAAAAAAACTAGCGAAGCAATTAATTTCATAAGAGAAAAAACCAGTGGACAAAGAGTATTCTTAAACTATGACAATATAAAGTATGATGAAAATAATAATCTACTGTGCTATCTCTATTTATGGAACAAAACCTTTATTAATGCACACTTGATTAAAAATGGCTTAGCCGATGTTGATACTAGCACAGATTATAAATATAAAGTTCGATTTTTGTCTTATAAAGGAGAGGACTAATGCCAAAAGAATGGATAATAAATCAGGCAAATATGAGATGGGGACTTACAAAAAAAAATAAGGTTGGTCCTGTAGCAGAAATGATTAGAAAGCTTTCGCCGAAAACCTTGGAGGAATGGAAGACCTATTATTTTAAAAATGCTTATCCTCAAGAGCATTTGGAAGAATTAGGCAGACGACTTTATATAAAAATAACGGAAGTTTGTGCAGCAGAAATAGAAAGCATAACCGAAGAGGACTGTATTAATTTTATTATCAATTTGGTTATTAACAGAACTTATGATGGTTACCAGTCAGAAATTCAGACAATTTATGGCCAACTCCAACAAGAACTGGATGTTAAAATAGAGCCAGCTCCAGATGAATGGGACAGGGGTTATAATGTTGACTTTTTCATTAAGATAAAAGAAAAATATATCGGATTGCAAATTAAACCAGCTGGTTATGCCTATATTCCGCAAATTATCAATGAATTGGAATTTCAAAAAAAAGACACACGAAAAATTTACTGCCAAATATGGAGGAAAGGTCTTCTATATTATTTCTGTAACTGAAGGGAAAAAGAAAGTTATTCAAAATCCGGAGGTTATAGAAGAAATCCGCAAAGAAATTGAACGCATCCAGCAAGAATAACATCTCTAATTTCCTGAAACACAATAAACAACAAATAAAATTCAATTTTAATTTCGGAAAACAGGATAAACCCAAATAATACAGTTGAGAAAAAATGGGGTATTAAATTCGGATTTACTTCAGATAATAGAGTAATTTATAAATAAAGATCTTTGCACCTAAAAACTGAATAAAGGGTACTGAATATATTCTATCTTTATGGTAAATCTTAAGATTCCCATATGATTCCCTTATGCTTCCCATATCGCGATATGGGAAGCATAAGGGAATCTGAGGAGCAATATAGGCAGGAGAAAGAAGTTTCTAAACTGCGCGTTTAATTAGTTCTACAGCGTTTATTTTGTTTAGGCG
>JAGPKI010000172.1 GCA_018054005.1 Caldisericia bacterium | reverse complement strand
CACCTTTTTTGTAAGTTATTTTCTTTTCAGTTGGCTCCCAAAAAACTTCTGCTCCGATTGTTTCCGATAAAAATCTTAAAGGCACAAAAGTTCTGTTATTATAAATTTTTGGTGGTACATCTAATTCATATGGCCATTCTTTCGAATTAATAAATACAATTTTGGAGTCAACTTTTAATTCCATCTTTAGGAAATTGGTCAGATAATTAACAGTTAATTTTAATTCTTGCAAGTTACCATCAGTATCATATGCTTTTATGTCTATAATACTATTGCCTACAGGTACTCCAACAGTTGTTTTGAAATACCCATCTGAGTCTAAATTTGCAATTTTCCCTTTAATGAGTAATTTTGCTTTTGGATCTGCTCTCCCTGATAAATCAAATATTGCATCATATACAGTTGTATTATCTTTTAAATTAACGGTTATTGGTAATGGTTCTGGTATTATGCTTACTTCCTGAGAATAATCACTTTCATTATTATCTTGGTCAATGCTTTTAATAGAGTAATAATACCTTACTTTGTTTCTAACGTTTTCATCTATATATGAATTTACATTTGCGGGAAATTCACTAATTAATTGGTACTCATCTTTCGAAACATACGACCTAAAAAGTTTGTATAGTTTTACGTTTTCTACGCTTGACCACTTTAAAACTACTCTTTTATCGCTCGCTGCAATGCTTAAAATCTCAGGAGCTTTAGGTTTTACTGTTTCGCTTCTTTGTATTTCTACATTAACTGAAATTTCTAATGGTTTTGAGCTCATTAAATCTCCTGAATGAACAATATAAATATAGCCTGAATAAAATCCTTGAGTAACTTTAGAAGCATCTATATCTAAATTTAAGTCGATAAAACTATTTCCTCTTATTACACCATTTGTTGGATTAAAATTTAACCATATAGGATCCCATAATTCGGTCGGTTTTACTGTTACCTGTCCCGAATTTGCGCTCTCATTGCCATAAGTGTCGTATGCCCTAACAATGTAGCTATATTCATTACCATTCTCTACTTTAGTATCCTGATAATTGTTCACTATGCCAAGTTTTTCAATAAAGGAAAAATCTACTTCATAAAGCCCTTTTCTGTATATATTGTAACCCGAAAGATCCGGCTCATAGCTTGAAACTCTCCAAAATAGTGTAGCGCATTTATCACCTGGATATCCTCTAAGTCCTTCAGGAGACATTGGTGGAACCACATTTTCCCACTCTCTACCATAAGCAATCAATGCCCCAGTGTTATCAGTTGTATAAATGAAACCCTGTGCTAAGACTATCTCTGAGTATATTGGAAATCCAAAATTGGCTTCCCAAACCTTTTCTCCGCTTTCGATATTTAATCCATAGACTATTCCATTATTGCATCCGATATATGCTATATTTTGAGCAATTGTTGGAGATACATGCATAGGGGAATTTGTCTTAAATTTCCAGATAAGATTTCCTGTAAATCTATTTAATGTGTAAATTGTTCCATCTGCTGATCCAATTATAAAGTAATCTTTATATACTGATTGAGAGGAGGTTATTGTTTCCTCTATGTCATAATTCCAGACTTTTTCGCCATTCTGATCGAAGCAAATTATACTGGAATAACTCTCTTTCTCCTGAATGTAGCAGGTTGTATAAGTAAAATCATTATAAAGTGTAGGAGTACCGACGATTGTACCGGATAGTTTAACATTATAAAGAATTTCACCGTTTGTTCCATTAAAACATGTCATAACATTATTTTTAGATATTGCAATTATCCTATTTTTTGAACCTCCAACTGTAATATAACTACCTTCTTTGCTCCAAATGATGCTTCCATTGGAGATTTTTAAAGCAGTTATACTTTCTCCTGTAGCAAAGAAAACTGTGTCTTCACTTAAGACAACAGGACATTGTTCTATACTACCTGTATTGTATTTCCACAGGAATAATTTAGAACTTCTATCGAACGCAACTAATTCGTCTTTACTAACAACAATTAGATATCTTCCCATGATATTAAGTGAGAATATTGGTGAGCTAAAAGTGAACCTTTCTTTGAAGACTCCCGTTCTGCTTTCGATTAAGTATACGCATCCGTCTTCGCAGGGTATATATAAATTTCTTCCTGCTACAACTGGAGAATGAAAAATTTTTTGAGATGTGTATTTCCATTTATAAGAAAAAGGGGGGATAGCGGATTCAATTTCATTGTATCCGGTGCGCATATAATTCTGTTTTGATGTAAGCCAGTAAGATCCTGTTTCTTCTCCACCGTTTGATAGTAATTTGACTGGTTTATCAGCTAGACCTGCTTTAAAAACTGAAAAATAAATATCAGAAGATGTTGTATTCGTAATTTTTACTGTTTTAGATGACTTTTCTCCCTCTTTTAATACAAAAGAGAACTGATTCTCACTAAGAACTAATTTTTCTTCTGCAAAAGTCTGATAAAAATTTAGTGTTATGATAGATAGAAGTAATATAATACATAAAAAGAATTCAACAAAACCTTTTAATCTTTCTTTTTTTCTTTTTCCAGCCATTTTATTTTGGTCTCTAAATATGTAATAAAGCCAAAAATTATTAAGAATACTCCAGCTGAAACCATAAATAATCTCTGGTTGTTTGACAG
>JAGPKI010000038.1 GCA_018054005.1 Caldisericia bacterium | reverse complement strand
GTAAGTATAGGATACTTCTTTTCTATAATCTCAAGCTTATTTGTATCCTTTTCATGATGTCCGATAATTGTTCTGTTCTGCCATCCATAATCTATAGCCATAGTTATATTCCTAATAATGATTTAAAAATAAATAAAAGAGTTACAGGAGGAAGCAGAAACCAGATAAGTATTAAGGCAATGTATAGTGTGCAGAACAGAATGTATATGCTCACTGCAATAGGAAGATACAAAATTTTAATTAATATTCCAAAAACATACCCTATAAATGAGAAATCTCTGTGCCATGGAAGAAAGAAATTTTTAAGGAGCAAGGTTATTGATAAATTGTCATCAAGAAATACAGATATTCTTCCAAGCATTTTAAGATGCCATACACTCATTTTTGCATACCACCATCTTATGAATTGCTTGAATGTGTGCCCAATTATTGTTAAATTGCTATCTACCCTGCTCTCATTTAGAAGCTGCTGGCCACCTGTATTTGTTAAAATATTTTGTTGTATCATTTTTAATACCTTTTCTCCTTTCAGTTTATTGTAATTTAGATATTTTTTCAAGAATGGAGGTATGATAGAATTAAAGCTATGAATATATACAGTTCAATTGCCAGACCTATTATCTCTCTTGCACCTATGGAAGATGTAACAGATACTGTGTTCAGGCAAATAGTCGCATCAGTTCAAAGACCAGATCTTTTCTATACAGAGTTTGTTAATGTAGAAGGATTAAATTCAGAGGGACGGGACAAGGTAATGCAAAGGTTAAAATATGATGAAAGTGAAAAGCCCATTATCGCACAGCTGTGGGGAAGTAATCCTAATAATTTCTACAATGCTGCTATACTAGTTAGGGAGCTTGGTTTTGATGGTATCGATATCAACATGGGCTGTGCAGTAAAAAAGGTTTCTTCAAAGAATGAAGGTATTGGAATGATAAATGCAGATAGAGGACTTGTAGAAGAAGTTATACAGAGTGTAAAGGATGGTGCAGAGGAAGTCCCTGTCTCTGTTAAAACAAGGCTCGGATGGAGTAGGTACGATGAAAACTGGATTAGATTTTTGCTTGAGCAAGGCTTGGATGCTCTTACTATTCACCTGCGAACTGCTGTAGGTGAGAGTGCCATAGAGGCCGATTGGGAAAAGATTTCACTGTGTCTTAAACTTCGTGATAAGATAGATAAAGATACCTTAATATTTGGAAACGGGGATGTTAAGTCTATTGAGCAGGCTATGGAGTATTACAGAGAGTATGATGTAGATGGAGTAATGATAGGTAGGGCTGCAATAGATGCTCCTTGGATATTTAGTGAACATAGAAAATTTTCTGATCTAGATCGTATTAAACTTTTTAAAAAACATGTTTTTCTTTTTAAAAAGACTTGGGGTGATACAAAGAATTTTAGTATATTAAAGAAATTTATTAAGTCATATGTTTCTGATTTTCCTAATTCGCAGGAAATTAGAGAAAGAATGATGAATACAAAGAGTATTGATGATCTTCTTCAGATTATTGATGAATTACTGTCTTAGACCCAGTTTTTTAAACATATCGTTTGTATCATCTTTTTTGTTATTACTGAGTTCTTTTTTACGGTATTCAGGTAGATATACTGTAAAGGTACTTCCTGTACCTTCTTTGCTTTCTACAAGTATTTTTCCGTTCATTTTTTTTGTTAGACCAAATGTAACATATAGACCTAAACCTGTTCCTCCTGGCCTTACAATATTGAAATCATCGCTATCTTTAGAATGTATATATGTTTGTGTTCTAAAGAATTTAGAGCCTAATTTGGGAATATCCTTTTGTGCAATTCCTTTTCCTGTGTCCTTAACAGATACTTTTATATAATTTCCTTCTCTGCTCCCATCAATTGTTATGCTTCCTTTATCGGTATACTTTACAGCATTATTTATAAGGTTAAAGAATATCTCTGCTACCCTTGCTGAATCAGCATAAGCGAATAGATCTTTCTTTATATTGTTTATAAGGAGAAGACCCTTTTGTCGGGCTGTTTGCTCTTCTGCGTGTAAAGCCATTTCAACTTCTTTGGATACATTAACCTTTTCCATATTAAGTTCAACTTTGTTTCCGACAAGTTTAGCACTTGTTAATAGTGTGTTTATTAATTTGATTTCTGTTTCAACAGCATCTTTTATTCTATTTATATATTTTTCAAATATTTCTTTTTCAGAAGGGAGTTTTTCTTTGAATTTAGAAAGGAAATCTATGTTTAATTTTATAATAGTGGCAGGAGTTCTTAATTCATGTCCCATTATATCTATCATATCGTTTTCTTTTCTTCTTGCCTCTTCAAGAAGTTTTACCTTTTGCTGGAGCTCTTTAGTTTGTGCATCAACTTTCTGTTGCAGGGAACTGTTTAACTCTTTAACTTCTTCATATATGAGGGCCCTAGATATTGAAACGGATACAGTATTGGATAAAAGCTCTAATGTCTTATAATCAGTTTCGTTTAATATCTTAGGTGAATTTCTTATGTATATAAATCCCAGTATATTTTTCTGGTTAGATACTGGAATTACCATATCAATATTTTGTGCCTGGATGCTGTAGAATATCTTCTGGCTTAATTCTTTGTTATTCTTTATATCATAGTATGACTCTATTAAAACTTCACGATTAATAATCGGAGTTCGCTTTCTTAACCGCCACCATTGCTCAATCATCCTCTCCAAGTTATCCATCTCTTTGTTATTAATAATTCTTATTGTTATATCCTTAGTTTTAAGTATTAAACTTAGTGTTTCGATAAGTGATTGGCATATGTCTGCTGCTTGTAACTTAGAGGTGGATTCTTCAATAAAGGCAGTGACCTGCTTTTGCATAAGTTTTCTATTTTTTTCGTAAATGCTTTTAAAGCTGTCATTTATTAGAAGAATAATTGATACAAGAAGGAATCCCATTAAAATTCTTCCAATCCAGTTAATATCAAGATTTACTATATTAGTGGCAGAGATAAGAATAACTAATACTATTGAGGAGATCAGCAATCCTCCTAGTTTTATGAGTTCTTCTTGAATATCCAGAATTGCCACTTTAATTAAAAGACTTTTATTAATTATAAACAGGAGTAAAGAGAGAGAAAGAAACATAAAAGGACTATACATTGATAGACCTTGTAGCGGAAGTACAATTAAACCTAATGTGATTGATATCATAACAAATATTAATATTCCAAGAAGAGAGGATATCTGCCTCTTCTGTGTTTTTGTGTAAGCATCTTTATTTTTTCTCCAGAAGTTTATGATAAAGAAAAAAATGAATACTGACAGGACAGCAATTATGTAATATATAGGACCAGGTATAAAAGCAGCTGGCGCATCTTCGAATACTTCAAAATTTGATATGTTTGCTTCGCTATATAGAAATATTAGGGATACAACAGAAAAAATACATGTTATGTAATTAATTGTTTTAAAGAAATTATACCGTTGGGACTTTTTTATTGTTTTTGGAAAATCTCTAAATATTTGAAGGAGAGCATTTAGTACATTTATTGGGAATAAAACAGAAAGCCTTGCAAAGAACTCTGCTGTAGGGGGATTTTTAATAATATCTGCACCTGCATTGCATACTACCCACCCACTGATTGATAGAAGCAGGTACAAATATAATATCTTCTCTCTCCTGGAAAAACTTTGCAGAGAGCTGATAAAAGTCTTTACATTAAGAAGTATTGTAAAGATTATAAAAAAGTAAACTATATATAGATTGATCATACTTACTTATTTACTATATCAGGGAATTTCTTCATATGGAAGTGCTCATATACAAAAGTATATGCTCCTGTATTTTCTATAAGAAGATAATCACCTGTTTTTAAATCCTTTGGAAGCAGACATCTTTTATTTATAATGTCATATCCATCGCAAGACATTCCTGCCACTCTGTAATACTTTAATTTTGTTCTTTCTCTTCCATCATTTAATGAAGAGATCCCATATTCAAGATGCTCAAGCGGTTCTATTAATCCGTTAAATACACTTGTATCAACTATTACAAGAGGTGGTTTCTTGTATTCTTTTATATTTATTACTTTAGTTATTAGATTCATAGTGTTTGCAGATAATGACCTTCCTGGTTCTATTATTACTCTCTTAATATTTTTATTTTTTCTTTTAAATTGATCTACATATTTGCATATCCTTTCAATATAGAAAGAAGAGTCTTTTATGTTTTTAGTATATTTCGCGGGAATGCCTCCGCCAATATTTAAAAGCCATATATTTAAGTTATATTTTTTTGCATTATCTATAAAAAGCTGTACGCCGTCTAAAGCTTTCTTCCATGAAATGACGGAATTATTTTGTGATCCTATATGAAATGTTACACCAGCAACAGGCCATTTTCTTTTTGAAGCTTTTTTTAGAATTTTTTCTGAATACTTAATATCCATTCCAAATTTCACGGAGAGATTAAAGATGGCATCTTCATTATGTGCAGTGATTCTTGCAACTAGTAGCGGATCTTTTGCATTCTTTAAAATCTTTCTTATTTCTGTTTCACTATCAAATGCAAACATCCTAACACCTAAATCTGATGCCTGCTTAATATCTCTTTCTAATTTTGTTGGGGCAGAAAATGAGATATTTAAAGGATTTGCACCAAGTGACAGTAAGAATGTAAGTTCCTCTATTGATGCTACATCAAAGCCATATCCTGCTTCTATGCAGCTTTTGACAAGGGGTTCATAATTATTTGCTTTTACAGCATAAAAAACATCTATGTTATTTTGGGTAAATATGTTGAATTTCTCTATATTCTGGTTTACTGTATTTTGGTCGTAGATATATACTGGAGTTTTTCTGTTAGTCATGTTGTATATTGTAAATGTATATTATTGTATTATTAGAATAGATTTTTTTTGTTTTTCTCACATTTTCAGGATTGAATACCTTGGAAAACATCTTATCCATAAATTGAGAGCTGTTTTTTTCGTTTTCTATAGATGTCCCATGCTTTGTCATATATATATACTGATCGGGTAAAGAATCTTTAAACTTTGATAAATATTTCCTAAAAGAAAACATAATAAAACTTCCAAGTCCGCTATCTTGATCCTTAAGGTTTACTATTTCTCCAAAATAGCCTGTTTTGACATTTTGAATGGAACTAAGAAGATCTTTCTTTTCTTGCTCGTTTAAATAGTGGCCTACTTCATCTAAAATATGTGTACTTATACTCTTTTCATTCGGAGAATAATTAATTAATCTTACTAAGGCATCTGACTTATTTTCACTGCCCTCTGGGATTCTTTCTCCATTTGAAAGTTCATATAATTTATTATCATTTCTTACAATTAGCACTGACTCTTTATTATTTAGGCAGCTTGCATATGTATTTATTATATTTGATAAAGGATATTTTGTTTCTATCAGCATATTATTAAATTCCATGATCTGCTTGTTACCTGCTGAGTTAATTTCCAGTTCATTGGGATTGAAGAGAACCTGCTTTAAGAAATCAGACAGTTGATCCATATCTTGTGTATTAAATTGATTGCCATTTTCAGTGTGCCATTTTTCATTGAACGGCTCTTTTGAGAATGCATTAATATATACAGCCACTGCACTTGCGATTGACGGAATATCTTCAGGAGAATAGAGAGAAGTTTCTATTTTTTCTGTACTATTGCTTTCTTTTGTTTCATTTTCAATCATGTGAGTATTACTCAATCTTATAAGACAGGTTAATTTTACAGTATTTTTGTTTCTTTTTCTATGTATATATTAGTATTTTTAGTATAATATACTACTATTTAACATATAAATAGATAGTTTATATATATGCCTACTCCATTTGAATACGAAAGTAAGAAGTTTAATCAGGAGTCTTTAGATTCTTTGTTTCCTTCTATTAAATCTGCTTTAGAAAGTGATGAGGACGAGCTTCCTTTTGACTACATTATGGAAGATTTAACACTAGATGATATTTGTAGGCATATAGAAAAGATGAAATTAGATCAAGATTTACCTTTCAAATCAGTTAGAATTACAGATTTAGAAATTAAGAATGAAGAGGTATTTAGAGATGTCTGTGAGCATTGCAGTATTTCAGGAGTAGTATATGATCCAAGATTAATGAACAAGGTATATTTTATTGAAACAGCTGATAATGCTATTGTATTAATTCCTGTTCAACTAGAGCAAGGATTAATCAATGTACATATAGATTTGCTCGATAAAGAGCATACACCAAAATCGATATATGATATGTATATGAAATCAGGAAAATTAACTTTTGGTCAAATACTTTTTCTTAAACCTTATCAGTTAAATTTCAAACCCAAGAAAAAAAGATAGTATTCCCTACTCTATTGGTATTGATAGCATATATTGAGTGAGTCTGTTTCATCAGGCATCATACCTATACTTTTAAGAAATAGAATCTATTATCCTTTAAACTTTCCTCTATTTCTTTAAAATCCAATTTTTTATTATTTGCTTCATATATTAACCTGCTTAAGTTAGTCTCTAAGATTTGATAAAATGAAGATATGAATAATATTGAAGAAGAAGATTGTAATTTTGAACTTAAGCCTGGGGTTTATGATTATGTATCTAAAGTTAAGGAAGTTATAAACGGAGATTCAGCACAAAACAAAATAGATGAGATAAATAATGTTTTACGGATGTTTAATAAAGATAGAGATTATGATTTTAATAAAGACCTGCAAAGGTATGGAAAAGAAAGAATTGTTAGTGAGCTTGATGCTTGTTTGAATGTTTTTAATTTGGAGAAAATACAGCCACTTGTTAAGGAAGGATTGTCATATACTCAAAAGATTAATAATGAAGTACAGATTAAGCCCTTCCCTATTGTTTTTTTGTTTTCTCCATACAAAAGAATAGCCAGTGCAGGGGAAGGGAGTGAGTGTTTAATAAATATAAATGAAGTAAGAAGAAAGAAGAATTTAAAAGAGGAGATAGTAAACTGTATCGCTCATGAATCTACGCATATCTTTTTAAAGCAGTTAGGCAAAGAGCCTGATTGGATGAGGCAGGACATAAAGGGAAGAGTGTGTAATTTTTTGTGGTGGGAGGGTGTTGCTAAATATGTTGAACCGTATCCTGGGTATATGGATACTATCTTTGAGAATGATCCTAAGTTTTGGGTAAGTGTTGTAAAAAGATGGTTTAATAGTAGTAACTTAGATGAAAAGAAAGAGATTATAAACGAAACTATGGGAAGGGAATCTTTTAATTCTGCTGTAAAGTATGAATATGGAGAAAATTATTCTCAGCTTGTAGAGATTCTATCTTTGAGCGTTAAAGATGATAAATCTGCTAATGATTTGTTTTTATCTGTTATTCAAATGGGAGGTTTTGGTTATTATATTGGCAAGGAGATATGGGAAGATAGAATTAGAAAAGGATATAGTGTTAAAGATTTGGTTATGAAAGGAAGTAATGAAATGAGTAAATGGATTGAAGAGTATGAATAAAGAAATTCTTTTCCAACTTAGAAATGATGGTTATATACCTGTTGATAGAGCATTCTTTAAAAGAGATTCTATAACTGTATCTCAAGATTTATTAGGCTGTATATTAGTCTCCGAAAAAGATAATATTCTTACTGGAGGAAGAATAGTTGAAACTGAAGCATATCCTAATAATGATGCTGGTTCTCATGTTTTTAAGAGAGATATTACTGAAAGAACAAAGTATCAATTATTGGAAGGTGGTCATCTTTATTTATATTTGATTTATGGTATGTATATTATGACTTCAATTGTTGTAAATGACAGAGATGTTGCAGATGTGTCATTTATTCGCTCAATACAACCTTTATATGGTAAAGATATTATGTTTAAAAGGAGAAATATCAAGAATAGAGATGAGACGAGATTATCAAATGGCCCAGGCAAATTGTCCGAATGTCTGGGTATTACTATGAAAGACCAGGGAAAAGACTTGGTTGATGCGTATTCGGACATTTATATTTTAAAACCAATTGATAAGAAGAATATACATATATGCACTGGCAAAAGAATTAATCTTGGAATGCATGGGAAAACAAAGGAAGATGCATTAAATGCTTTGAATGAGAATTGGAGGTTTTATATACAAGGGAGTAAATATTTAAGTAAGTAATGTTAAAGATTTTCTTTAATCCATTTATTTAATGGACCTGTTTGATTAATTTAGTGATCAATTAAATTCTTTGACATAACATTTTCTTCATTGTATATTAACTTTAATAAATTTAGTTGATTTAATATGAACATACGATCAGCTAATGAGAGTGATATTAGTTACATTGCCAATTCTCTGTCTGACTATTTTGAGCGAACCAATTTTCTTATTGGTTTCCCTAAGTATAAAAACGACAGTGAGCTTATGCTAAAGGTTGTCTCAAATAGGATTTCTGATAAGAATTCAGAATATAAATATATAGTAGCGGAAGATGATAAGGGGCTTCATGGTTTTTTGAATATTTTAACATCAGAAGAGTCTCCAGAGATTTTAATTATTATAGGAGATTCCAAAGAGGTAAAAGGAAGGTTATTGGATGAAGCAATTAATCTTATGAGTTCCTTGGTTTTCCCTTCTGTTATTGGAGAAATGAATAAAGGTGACGAGCTTGAGGATCTAATAAAGGAAAAACCATCTGAGATTATTCAATTAAGATATAAAATGAATCTAAGTACAAGCGGGAAATAATACAGGACTTGAAGAACTTTGTAGTGAAGTTCGTGCAGATTATTCTTAGTTTGGAAGTTAATAAGAGAATAAATGTCAGCTAGTTTAAATCTTTCTCATCTTAACCATTTCTATTTCTTCTGTTTTAAGTTTAAAGTATATATGTTTAACAATATTAAAACCTAAGGATTTATAGAAAGCTATTGCATTAAGTGTAGATAGCAATGTTATTTCATTTATATTATTTCTTTTAAAATCTTCTTCTATATATTCATATATTTTTCTTCCATATCCTTTTCTCTGCATTCCTGGATCTACTTGTATTTGGTATATTTCTTTATCTTTTAAGGAGTATTGTCCGAATCCAATTATTTTATTATTTTCTTTTATTACTATCCATATTGTATTTTTGAGCTGGTCTTCTATATTTTTTATATTTATTAATGAATCCCACTCTTTTATTTGTTTATTACTGTAATATTGAGAATTAATCTGTTTAATACATTCTTTATGTATTCTTGTTATTTCTTTTAATGTGTTTATATCTGTATCTTGTGAGAGTTGAATAATCATATTTGTTCTAATGATATAATTACTTATGTTTGATATTAAATATACACAGAATAAGTATAGAAATACAGATGAGCTTGGAAAAATTGTTAAGGGCAAAGTTTATGCATTTTCCTCTATTTTTTCTAATTTGCTGTAATAATCAGGTAATTCTTTTAAATGTGCTAATGCTATTTTACCTGTTAATATTGGATCATTATTTGTTACATTAGTTTCTTTATCTTTATTTCCATGTTCTAACTCAACATTAATTCCTTTTGTAAATTCATTTATATTTACTTCATTCCAGTTTATATTTAGTTTATCCCCTATTTTCCTAGCTTCTTTTTTGGTAAAGTATTGGTTTGACATTATTTAATATATTAATTTTAATTTATTTCATAAGTTTTTCTTTTTCAGATAGGTATTCTATTAAATTAGTTACTCCCCAGTATCTTTGTTTTTCTTTAGGAATGTTCGTATCTTCTCTCTCTGAGGTTATAAAAATAACACCTTCTTTTTTATCAAGCAAGGGAACCGAAAATGATTTAACATCAGATGGGAGAAGATTAAGAATTTTATCTGCTATTGCTTTTGTTTCTTCTTTATTAACTGCTTCTGTTAAGTCATTAACATATTTTGTTAATTGATCATATTCATTTGGATTATTCTCAATGTTTAATTCTTCTTCCATTTTATCATTGATTCTATAAATAAATGGGCGATATAGGACTCGAACCTGTGACCTTCACAATGTCAATGTGACGCTCTAACCAGCTGAGCTAATCGCCCACTAAATAATTCTTCTGCATTTTTAATCAGCATGTTTTCCTACAAGACCCTCTTCTCTTATAGAATATTCAATTAAAATTCCTAAGTTCCATTCTTCCTGTTCTTCCTCAGGTACACTGCTTTCTCTCTCCTTTGTAATAAAAGTTGTTTCTCCGTTAGCTGTAATAGGTATTGAAAGAGATTTTACATTCTCTGGCAAGAAATTAATAACATTATTAAGAAGTTTCTCTAATTCATCTTTTTTATTTTCTGCCCTTAATTCATCTATTTGTTTAATATATTTTGCAAGGATATTCTCTTTTTCCTTGTAACTCTCTAAGCCATTTTCCATATTTATTACTAATTAAATTAAAATATTTATCTCTTACTTATTACCTTATCTATTAATCCATACTCTTTTGCTTCCTGTGCAGTAAAATATTTATCCCTATCAGCATCTTTTTGTATTTGTTTTATACTCTGTCCTGTTTGTTTTGATAACATTCTGTATAACTGATCTCTTGTTTTTAATATCTCTTCTGCTTCTATTGCAATATCACTAGCTTGTCCTTGTACTCCACCAAGGGGCTGATGAATATGAATTTTGCTATTCGGAAGTGCAAACCTCTTTCCCTTTGCTCCAAATGCAAGAAGAAGTGAACCCATAGAAGCTGCAAGTCCTACAGCAATAGTAGACACATCACATTTTATATAGTTCATAGTATCCAGTATTGCCATACCTGCATTTATTTCTCCTCCAGGAGAGTTTATAAACATCTGAATATCTTCATCAGGATTCTCTTTTTCTAAAAACAAGAGCTGAGCCACTATTGTATTTGCCAAATTAGTTTCAATAGGACCTCCTAAAAACACAATTCTATCCTTAAGAAGTCTAGAATAAATATCATAGGCTCTTTCCCCTTCTCTATCTTTTTCAATTACTGTTGGTATTAAAAATGCCATATACTTAAATATTTACATTTTAATTATGCTCATCTATATACTCTTTACCTAATACCTCTTCAATAAACATATTAAATGCTTTTTCTTTTCTCCCTACCCTCTTCATATTTTCTCTCCACTCAGTGTTGGTAAATATACTTTTATCTACATCAGGTCTTTGCTTTTTAATCTCTTCTATTCTTACATCAAGCTCCTCATCTGTCATTTGTATATCTCTTGAATCTGCATAAAGGGTGAGAAAGACATCCGCCTCAATAGCTTCTTTTGCATCAAGTTTCCATAACTCTCTCATTTTTTCTATTGTAATATTATTAGCCTTAAGAAAATCATCAATATTTATTCCTCTACTCTTCATATCTTCAACGAAAGCTTTTTCTCTCTCACGTGCTTCATAATCTACAGCTTGCTGTGGTATTTCAATATTACACTCTTTTATTGCGAGTTTTAGGGCACTATCTTGCATTTGATGAATTTGATAATGCTCTTTTTCCTTTAAAAGTGCATCTTTTATCTTTTCTTTAAGAGCATCTAAGGTTTTGATCTCTTTCTCTCCTATTATCTCTCCTATTTCTTTTGCCCATTCATCATTTATTTCTTTAGC
>JAGPKI010000037.1:7580-11630 GCA_018054005.1 Caldisericia bacterium | reverse complement strand
CCTTGTTAATTTCATAATTATTTTCTTCTCCTGCTTAAATTTTTTAAGTTTAATAATTTGAATCTTATTTCAAAATTAAAGTTCAAATTTCACTTTTTGCTCATAAAAATAAATTCTATAATACTTTTGCTTCACCAGTTTTAAATAGGGCATATTTTGCTAAAAGTGGACCAATTATTTGAGAGTATATAACATTAGCGAGAACCACAGTAGTTATAAAGTTAAATTCTGGGAATACATTTCTTACAGAAATAGCAAAGCCTATTGCAACGCCAGCTTGTGGCAACATTGCATAGCCGAGATACTTTGATACTTCTTTTGGTGCTTTCGCAATACATCCTGCTAAATTTGTTCCATAAATTTTTCCTATTGTCCTTAGTGTTATTGTGGATACTCCTAAAAGTCCTATATTAGTAAGTGTTTTTATATCTAAACCAGCACCAGAAACAATGAAAAATAAAAGAAATATTGGAGGAGTAAATCTATCAATCATATCATAGGTTTTGCTTGCTTCAACTGAAAAATTACTAAAAGTGCCACCAAGTGCCATACAGCATAGAAGCGGAGAAAGGTTAAACTCAATACATAGACCAGCCGCTGTAATTACTGTACCTAATGATACCATTAAAGTAAAATCGTTTGACTTTTTTTTCTTTAAGGCAAGCGAAAGCAATAAACCAAATATGAAACCTATTCCAAGAGATAATATTATTTCCATAAAAGGGGTAAGGATATAAGAAATTAACCCACCTGAAGAAGTTTTACCTGTTATTGTTTTACCAATAACAACAAATAAGTCGAATAATATTATAGCAACGGCATCATCAATAGAAACAGCAGCAAGAAGATAGTTAGTAAAAGGTCCTTTTGCATTATATTCTCTTATAACCATATATGTACTTGCTGGAGCAGTAGCAGATGCGATTGCACCAAAGAGAAGTATAGCAGAAACCGGTATTTTGATAAATGGATTTAAAAGAAGAAGTCCAACAATCACAATGATTGTTGTAAAAATTGCCTGTAATATGGATAAAATTGCCCCTTCTTTACCAACTTGTTTTAGGTTTTTAACTAAAAATGTATCTCCGATTGAGAAAGCTATTAAAGATAGAGTTAGTTGGGTAATTATAAAATCATTTTTGAGAATTGTCGGATTTACAAGATTTAATAGCGTTGGACTAAACAACATACCAATTAATATGTAGATCAACACAGCTGGGAGTTTAAATCTTTTAAATACTTCTGCTCCGATAATTGCAATAATAAATAAAAATCCTACATTAAGTAAAATATTGTTAACTATCATTATTTTCACAATTATCAATGGCTGGAGCAAGTCCAAATACAGTAATTATAGGTATAGTAAACATTATTCCTGAGCCTGGACTGTTAAAATCTATAATTTTATTTATTTCTTCAATTGCTTTTTGCAAGGTTTGATCTGTCCTTATAACAGAAAAAATAGTGTGATTTTCCACTTCATTTTCGAAATTAGATAAAAGTTTTCTAAGAGAGCTAAAAGCTGGCAATTCCTTGCTTAAGATTCTACCCATTCCTCTTGATTCAATTATAGTTGCGCCCCTTATATCAATCTCTAAGAATTTTTCGAGAATTTTATTAACATTTGTATATTCATTTACGACAATTACTAATAAATACATTTTTTTAACTCCTTTATTAGTTAGTATTTATTTTTTCACTAAATAATGTATTAATAATTTATATAAATTTGTAAATCTTTATGAAATAGAGGAGAAGAGAATGGAGAATTTTACATTTTTTAATCCTACAAAAGTAATTTTTGGAAGGGATGTAATTTTAAAGCTTGGAGAAGAAGTGTCAAAAATAGGCAAAAAAGTTCTCATTCTTTATGGGCAGGGGAGTGTAAAAAAGAATAATGTCTACGATAAAGCGGTAAAAAGCCTTATCAATTCTCATATTACTTTCATTGAACTGGGTGGTATAAAATCAAATCCAGTACTCTCAAAGGTGAAAGAGGCAATAAATATTGCGAGAAGCGAATCAGTAGATGCTATAATTGCTATTGGAGGTGGCTCTGTAATAGATACTGCCAAGGCTACTGCTGCTGGTTATTATTATAGTGGAGATATATGGGATGCTTTTTCAGGTTCAGTAAAAATTGAAAAAGCTCTTCCAATTTTTACTGTCCTTACTATATCTGCAACTTCTTCTGAAATGAATAATGGTGCTGTGATAACAAATGAAGAAAATAATATGAAGGTTTCATTCTTTTCAGAAGTTACATATCCAAAAGTTTCATTCATTGATCCTACTATACAGTTTTCACTGCCAAACATTCAGGTTGCCTACGGTGCAGTAGATATGATTACTCACATATTTGAGCTTTATTTTAACGGTACACCAAATACAGAAGTGCAAGACTATATTGCTACTGGCATTGTTAAGACAATTTTAAGAAATACTGAAATTATTCTTAATAACCCTTTCGATTATGAGGCAAGAGCTCAATTTGTCTGGGCTGGAACTTTGGCTCTTAATGGAATAAATGCAGCAGGAAGAGGTTTGGGGGACTGGGCAACGCATAAGATCGGACATGCTCTATCTGCTATTTATGATCTTCCTCATGGAGAAACATTGGCTATTGTTCTGCCAGCATGGATGAGATATTGTATGAAGGTTGATGTAATGAGATTTGCTAAAGCTGGGAGAGAAATGTTTGATATTAATTCTGGACTATCACCGGAGGAAACTGCAATAAAAGGAATTATGAAACTTAAAGACTGGTTTGGGAGTATAGGAGTTAAAACATCTCTCGTAGATGTAGGTATCAGAGTAGATGAAATACCACAGATAGCATCAAATCCAAGCATTACATATCCTGTTGGGAAACTTAAACTTTTGAACAAAGATGATGTTATAAATATTTTAAGACTTGCAAACTACTAAATTTGGAGGTTAGAAAATGGATGAATTAGATACCGACAAAGAAAAGGGATTATCAAGTAGTGAGGCAAAAGCAAGATTACAAAAATATGGTCCAAATAAGCTTTATGAGAAGTGGGAAGTAAAGTTTTGGGACATTTTCAAAGAAGAAATAACCGAGCCAATGATAATTTTTCTAATTATAGTAGCAATTCTTTACAGTATCTGGGGCAAATTAGTTGATACTATTGCAATATTTTGTATTATTCTTGCACTTGTACTCGTAGAAATATTTAACGAATATAGAGCAAAAAAAGCTATAGCTTCTTTATCAAAGCTTTCACCTACTAAAGCAAAAGTAATTAGAGATGGAGCCTTAACCGATATAGATACAGAAGAAGTTGTTATAGGTGATATAATAATATTGGTATCAGGTACAAAAGTGCCTGCTGATGCAAAACTATTGGAATCTTACAATTTAACAGTCGATGAATCATCATTAACTGGAGAATCCATTCCAGTTGAACTTGACGCCGAAGCAGATACTCCTGAAAATGCTCCATTAGGAGAAAGGAAAAACTTTGTTTTTGCAGGAACTGTAGTAAAACATGGAGAAGGAAAAGGAGTTGTAGTAGCGACAGGAAAAAATACAGAACTCGGTAAAATAGTTGGTATTGCCAAAGAGATAAAAGAGCCAAAAACTCCACTCCAGATTGCAATGAAGCAGTTATCTGGTTTTCTTGTATGGTTCGCTATATTTTTTAGTGCTTTGATCCCAATTTTGGGAATTATGAGAAATCCAGATCAATGGAAAGACATGATTCTAACAGGACTTGCTCTTTCATTTGCAACAATTCCAGAGGAGCTACCAATAATTATTACTATGGCTCTTGGTATAGGTGGTTATGAATTGTCAAAGCAGAAAGCCATAGTTAAGAAGGCCCGAGCAGCAGAAACATTAGGAAGTGTTACAGTAATAGCAACTGATAAAACTGGAACAATTACAGCAAACAAGATGGAAGTTGTAAGAGTATGGCCAGAAGAAAAAAAGGTTGAAATATGTAAAGCAGCTCTTAGTGCAATGCCAAAATTTTTGCCTGATTCAACTGATCAAGCAATTGCAATTTACGCTGAAAAGTTTGTATC
>JAGPKI010000037.1:0-7480 GCA_018054005.1 Caldisericia bacterium | reverse complement strand
AAGTTGTAAGAGTATGGCCAGAAGAAAAAAAGGTTGAAATATGTAAAGCAGCTCTTAGTGCAATGCCAAAATTTTTGCCTGATTCAACTGATCAAGCAATTGCAATTTACGCTGAAAAGTTTGTATCCCCTGTAGGGATTGGGAAAATATTAAAGGAATATGGTTTTGAGAAGGGTATTAGGGTGCGTTCCATATTAAGAGAAGCAGAAGATGGAGAAGTGCTTTATTCTACAGGAGCACCTGAAGAGTTAATAGAACCAGGTATTGATGAGGCATTTTCATCGGAAGCAAAAAAAGTTCTTGATGAAGAAACTGAAAAAGGTAGAAGAGTTATTGGGTATGCTGTAAATTCAAAATTTTTAGGCATTATCTCTCTTGAAGATCCTCCACTCCCTGAAGTACCAAAAGCAATAAGAGCTTGTCATGATGCAAAGATAAAGGTTAAAATGATTACAGGGGATTACCCAAAAACTGCAAAATCTATCGCTGAACAGGTTGGCATCATATCAGATTCAAAAGTAATATTAGGTAAAGATATCGATTCAATGAATGATGAGGAGTTAGAAGAAAGTGTAAAATTTGCTTCAGTCTTTGCAAGAACAACTCCTCAACATAAATATAGGATAGTTAAAGCTTTGCAGAAAAATGGTGAAGTTGTTTCTGTTACGGGTGATGGGATTAACGATGTGTTAGCTTTAAAAGAAGCTGATATAGGTATTGCTATGGGTCTAAGAGGAACAGATGTTGCCAAAGAAGCCGCTGATATGATATTGGCTGATGATAATTTTGCTACAATTACAAATGGTATATGGGAAGGGAGAAAAATCTTTGATAATCTCACAAAGGGCGTAAGATATTATCTCTCCTGTAAGCTCGCCTTAGTATTAATATTTCTTCTACCTATATTAATCAATTTGCCACTTCCTTTTGCTCCAATTCAGATAATACTCTTAGAGCTATTTATGGACCTTGCTGCGTCTGCTACATTTGTTGCAGAACCAAAAGAGAAGGATGTTTACAAAAGACCTCCAAGAAACCCTAAAGAAAAATTTATAAACACTGAATTTGTATCAAATATCATTGTTTATGGGTTAAGTTTATTTCTGGCTGTGACATTATGTTATCTTGTAGGGCGTAGTATAACTGGTGGAGATTTAGTAAGATCTCAAACAATGGCATTTTCAGGCTGGATCTTTGGACATATATTCCTTGCATTTACTCTTCGTTCAACTAAAGAGCCCCTATCAAAAGTTGGTATTTTCTCAAATTTTGCAATGATCATATGGGGAGTGGTAGCAATTCTAACCCTGTTTATTATAATGAATTTTACTCCTCTTCAAATTGCCATCAAAATCGCTCCTTTAAAATGGGGTGAGATTTTCATAGTGATTTTAATATCGTTTGTTTGTATCTTCTGGCATGAACTGAGAAAACTTATAAGTAAGTAATTCTGTTCCAGACCCCTAATTAATTGTACCAGTTCTTCTTTATGAAAGTTATAATAATTCCTCCGAAAATAATAACTCCAAAATTATAAATTATATTTGGTAAAGAGATTGAATTGTAATTATATAAGAGGCACAAAAAAGGGATTATAGACAATATTTTCATGCCTTATTGTGGCAGAAATACAAAGATGTTAATATGAAATATAATAAATATAATAAATATAATTACATACTATAAATATAATTACATACTATATCTTAGAATTAGATAAGCCAACTGAATAGTATTTATCGGTTATTTGTAAAATAAAGTAGAAATAAAACCGTGAAGCTGGGCATAATTTAAGATTGAGGAGGTTAATAATGGATACAAAAATAAAATTACCACCTTTAATTGTAATTCTTGTTTGTTTCCTTCTAATATTCAGTGGTTGTAGATTTTCTGCAACGAAAGATAAACTAATAGTTACTTCTCCTGAACTTATTCCTGAGGACGAGGCAGAAATTGCCCCATCATTTGAGTTACCAGTAATAGCTAATGAACAGGAAGTTAATAATAAAAAAATTATCTCACTTGATGAATTGCTAAAAGAACCTTCTGTAAAGGCTGTAACTCTTCATTTTTGCTTGATTGATGAAATGTCTTTAGGTTGGACTTATAAGGAGCTCTACGAACAAAATAAATCAAAAGGATTAATTTCATTAATGATTATTTATTCTTCTCCAGAAGATATACAGAAACTGGTAAAAAAGACAAATATTACAATGCCAGTATTGCTCGACTCTAATAGAGCAGTAAAAGAGTTATATAAGATTTCATCGAGCCCCTATATTTTTCTCATTGACAAATCAGGGAAAATAAGATATTCAAAAGCTGGATATATGCCAGAAGATTTAGAAGAGTTTAATCAAGCAATCGAGAAGTTATTAGAGTTTTAATTTTAAAGCAACAATTTAGTGGGCAAAGACTAATGGTATTACCTTAATATCAGGGAATGAGTTTAATAATAAACTTTTGCAGATATTTATGGTTCTTCCAGTTGTTGAAACATCGTCAAGGAGAATAATTGATGATGCAGGCAAAGTTTTGCCAGCAATGTAGAATGAATTTTCAAGGTTTTGTTTTCTCTCGGTTCTATCAAGTTTTACCTGGTCTTTCTCAAATAATTCAAATTTTCTTTTAAGAATATTGGTATTTAGCTCAATACCTGTTATTGCAGAAATCTCTCTACCTATTATCTCGCACTGGTTTACACGCCGTTTTATAAGTTTTCTAAGGGATATAGGTACGGGGATAATTAAAGATGGTTTTGGGTTAAATTTCTCTATGATGACATAAGAAAGTAACTCTCCAATTATTTTCCCAGCAGGGATTTTTCTCGAATATTTAAGCTTTTTTACAAGGATACCAATACCGGCTCTATATTTTCCATAATAATAGATAGTATCTCCAAATTCACTTATAAAGAAGTGGCTTTTACTCTCAAGATTTTTAATTTCCTTCTTACATGAAGAGCACAAATATTCACAACTGCTTTGTTCGTTACATATGAGGCATCTTACTGGATAAATCTCATTCAGTAAGTTTTCAAGCATTCTTAAAGAAGGCTTTTAAAGTTTCTACATTAAGACTATTTTTTTCTTTTAGTTCCTTAACTTTTTCTGTTAATTGCATGTTAGTTGCACTGGTTGAATAAAATTTATCAAATTCTTTTTTCATTTCATCCAGATTCATATTGCCTTTAAGTGCACAATTCAGATTAAGGATTTTAGAATAAGCTTTTACCTTTGGGTCGTAGAGAAATGGAAGAATTGGTTTTTCATTTATTGCCAGAAAAATTATAAAATGAAGTCGCATCCCAATACCTAAATGTGCTCTTTTAAGCAGGGAGAGCATTTCAGAAGGCAGAAGGATTGTTTCTAATATGCATGATTTATTTGTCATCTTAGTGGCTATTTTAGATGAAAATTCATAATCCTTTAGATAATAAAATGGAGTAAAGAGACAAATTTTACCAGTTTTCTCTGTTATATAGTCAAATAATTTCGAGAAATCATCTATTAGGTTTACAGTTTCCTTAGAATACCCAAGAGATACAGCTATGAAATCGTTCAGTTCACTGTATGGTTCTATATTTATTAAGTCAAAACCTTCTGGATTCCTGCTTTCAAGGGGATGACTTGAAAATGTATTTTCAATAGAAGATTTCGGTAATGATGACGAGAGATAATTTTTAGGTTGCAAAGAGGAGATAGGCTCGAGCGATAAGTTATTTCTTTGAGAAAGTGATGAATATGAACTAAATTCGCTAGCCTCAAATGAAAAAATTGGGTCAACCGTTAATTGGATTTTTTTAACGCCAATTTTATTGAGAAACTTAAGGGAATCCTCATCACGCACTGTTATTTTATCAACTTTATTCAATATTAAACGCGACAAAAATCTATTGAATTTATACTTTAGGGGACCTACTCCATTTGCATAAATAAGAACTTTTTTATTAAGTAACTTTGCAATGCCAATTATACTAAGATAATAGAGAGGGCTTTTCCAGCTTGTAACATCTTGTATTAAGCCTCCTCCTCCACTTATTACATAATTTGCTCTTCCAATCTCTCTTAGAACTGAAAATATATCAAACCTTTGAATGGTAAAAATTCCATCGTTCAAAGTTGAAGTGGCATAAGGGTTTGCAGATAGAACAGAAATATTATAATCCTCAGTACCAAGAATGCTTCTTAAATCACGAATTAAAGTTGCTAATATTGCTTCATCACCTATATTACTATATCCGTAATATCCTGAAATGAGGATATTTTTCTTATTTTTCTTACCTCTTTTTAAAATTTTATAGAAAGTGGGGATTGTGGAGAGTAACCTTTTAAGCCTTTCTCTTGGTTGAGAGAACACTCTGTAGAGCCATTCAATGTTAAGTTTTATAAATATGCTTGGTGCTCTTTTTACTTTACCTGCCCATACATCAAGACTTCCACCTATACCAATAGCTATTTTAGGTTTTAGTGCTTCTTTATGCCTATTTATGAATATTTCCTGCTTGCCGGCACCTAAACCAACAAATAAAATATCAGCGTTACTATTATTTATCTCTTCAATTATTCTTAGTTCTTCTGCTTCAGTAAAGTATCCATTATGAACACCAGCTATATTAAGCGTTGGATAGATCTCTTTAATTGATGAAGCAATGGTTTGTGAAACTTCTTCTTTTCCACCAAGAAAATAAACTTTTAGGTTTTTTTGAACACTAATCTTTAATAATTCTTCTGCAAATTCAATTCCTGCTATTCGCTCAGGTATATTCTTGCCCAGACTTCTTCCTAATATCAAAACACTAATTCCGTCAGGTAAAACAAGCTCACTATTATTTATGGCTTCTTTTAATTCTTTATTTTTTAACGCTCTTGTTATCATTTCGATATTTAGGGTAACTATCTGGTTGCATTTTTCTCGCATTAGGAAGCTTTCAGCTTTTTTAAGAGCATCTATTTTCCGCAAATTATCGAGAGGAATACCACTTATATTAATTCGCTCTTCACTTAAATTTTCATAGAGGATAATGGTTTTTTCAATCATTTTCTCCGTAGTGAAAAAATTTAGAACAGTTTTAATGCCAGTTTTTACAAATATCTCTTTTTTCTTGTCATCATTGAGAAGTGAGTAAACAGCTTTGAGCAGGTCGGATTTATTATTTTTTATGTAACCGTTGTAGTTATCAATTATTATTTCCCTTATACCGCCTACACTTTTTGATACTACAGCTCTTTTTGCATACATACTCTCAAGGACTGCTATGCCTAATGCTTCAGCTTTTGGAGTAAAAAACATTAAATCAGTTGCCAAAATGTAAGGAAGAGGGTTTTTTTGAAAACCAGCAAACTTTACATAATCAGAAACACCATTTTTTTTAGCATAGTTTTTAAGATTATCTTCTTCCTCTCCACCACCTATTAATAAGAGATAGATATCAATATTAAACTTTTCTCTTAAGTCTCTTATACAGTCAATCATATATTTGTAGCCTTTTACTTTAACAAGCCTCCCTAAGCTACCTAATACTTTTGCACTATCACTAATATTTAGGTTCTCTCTTATTTTTTTAGCTTGCTCGATATTTGAATCATCTATCAAACTCTCTAAATCTACACCGTTTTTTATGATTGTTATTTTTTCTCTTCCCAACCCTCTTTTTTCTAAAAGATTAGCAATCTCATAAGAGACCGCAATGAAATAATTCGTGCGTGATAGAGTGAATTGGTCTATGCAGGCAAAGATTATTCCCTTTAATAGGGAGTCATAGTCATATAATGGATTACTATGATATGTAGTTATGATAGTTATAGGAGTTCTATAAAGTGCAATTCTCCCATACATATTTGCTTTAAGTCCGTGAGTATGAAGAATATCTAAATTTGCGTTCAAAGCCCACTTTTTTATTTCTTTTAAAACATTAAGGCTAAGTTTTGATTTAAGTGGATATGTTGTTAAATTAACATTATCTATTTTTTCTATAGAGTGTGATAATGCTCCACTACCTAAAGCAAAAAAATAGATTTCGAATCTATCCCTTGGTATATTTTTTAGTAGGGTTAATATGTGAGTTCTTGCTCCACCAGCATCTCCACCATCTGCTAAATAACCAATTCTAATTTTTCTCATTTTATTTGTTGTGTAGAAGTTTCAGAAAATTTTTTTCTATCTTCAATGAATTTTTCAATATAGATTGTTCCATTTTCAAAATAAGTATATTTAACGAGCTCAATCGAATATGGAAGGACTTTTACTGTATCCAAATCATATTGAGAAAAGTAAGCGCAAACAAATATTAACCTCACATTATTCCACCTAACAATTGTGCCCGGGAACTTTTTATAAACCTCTTTTTCAAAAGTTTCCTTGTGGTCCAATAACCAGCTTAAATATGAAAGCCCCTGAGAGAGAAGCCCCGGAGAATATGTTTTTTTGTATTCAACTATGCAGGGAGCCCTCCTTATATCAATCCCAATTGTATCTATTCTTAGAGAGTTAGAAAGCTGATACTCAGTTTCTAAGAAATAGAAGTCCAATAGTTTTAGAGAGTTCCTTTCAAAAAGTTTCTGAATGAGCTTTTCCTTCTGTATAGGAGCTTCATTTATCCTTTTTACATCAAATCCTTTTATTTCATATAATGGCATTTTAGTTTATAGTATAACTTCATTTTTAAAAAATTTCTTTATCAGTAAAATTAGAAATAGATATAATATATTTGTAAAGGAATTTTTTATGGAAGAATATTTATCAGTATTTCTTTTAGCAATGACACCAATTGGAGAATTGAGGGCATCTATTCCTGTGGCATTAGGAGTCCATAATATGCATTGGCTAACTTCTTATGTTATTTCAGTATTTGGTAATATGATGCCCCCTATAATTATTCTTCTTTTTTTAAAAAACTTTTTTGAGTTTTTATCAAAAAAGTCCAAAAAATTTGATGATTGGCTTAAGAAATTTTGGGAGAGGCAGGATAAACATTCTCGGTTGGTAAAAACTTACGGATTTATAGGGTTGATGATTTTTGTCAGTATTCCTTTACCTGGAACAGGAGCTTGGACTGGTGCATTTATTGCAGTTTTTCTAAATATGCAAAGGATGATGGCGCTACTTTCAATATTTTTTGGAGTATGTATCGCAGGAATAATTGTAACTCTTGCAAGTCTTGGAATTATCCAAATTGCTTTTTAATATTATATCTATAACAATTAGGATCTTACTTTTATTATGACATCAATGGAAAATTTTGAGATTTACGATTACGATGCTGTTTCAAAAGAAATAATTGAATTCCTGATAGACAAATTAAATTTATTAAACAGGGGTGGAGTTGTATTAGGGCTCAGTGGTGGGCTCGATTCCGCAGTTTGCGCCTATATTGCCGTAGAAGCTTTAGGAAAAGATAAAGTTTCTGCACTCTTTATGCCGGATAGAGATAGTAACCCTCAAAGTGAAAGAGATGCTTTTGCAATATCTAAAATTTTGG
>JAGPKI010000036.1:5650-11635 GCA_018054005.1 Caldisericia bacterium | reverse complement strand
TTATTATTAAAAGAATAATAAAAAGAATTATTGAAGAAAATAGAGATGAAAGAAAAACAAGTAAAATTGGATGTACCTGATTAAGAGCCAGCTTGAAAGCTGTTGCTGCTGTAGACCAACTAAAAACTGCTAATAATGCATATAGTGTCGTATTCATAATGATATTATCTTTTAAAAGATATTCTATTCAAATTTAAAACTTCAACAAATATTACAATTATTGAATTTTGTTAGAGAAATAGATATTATTATAATTGAAATGTTAGATTGGTATAACTTTTTTTTGTAATTTTATTATGGTAGTAAGCTATGGTTGATAAGCTAATTTCTGCGAGCCTCGAAGACTATTTAGAGGCAATTTATATTTTTCACATAAATAGCAGGCATATTCGTATTACTGATATAGGGGAATTCCTAAATGTTAAAAAACCAAGTGTTGTGCATGCATTAAAACATCTCTCCGATTTAGGTTTAATAAGAAAGGAAAAATACGGAGAAATAATTCTTACTAAAAAAGGTTTATCGAAAGGCAAGAAGATATTCACAAGGCATACAACAATAAAAAAATTTTTAACAGAACTATTAGAAATAGATGAGGAAAACGCAAATATTGAAGCTTGCAAGCTTGAACACATACTGAGCGAAGAAACATTCAATAAAATTAATGAGTTTATCTCAAAAAGGAATGAGAAATAATTATGAGTTTATCAGATTTAAAAGAGAATGAAAAAGCAAAAATAGTTAAAATACATGGCGGTATTGGTTTAACTCAAAGGTTAATGGATCTTGGATTAACTTATGGAACAGTCGTTCATATTGTTCGTAATTTTGGAAGAGGTCCAATAATAGTTTCTGTAAGAAATACTGATATTGCTCTCGGCAGAGGTATAGCAAGAAAGATATGGGTAGAGAAGATTTAGTTATAGCATTATGCGGTAATGCAAATGTTGGTAAGAGTGCTCTATTCAACCAGCTAACAGGGCTACAGCAAACTACAGGTAACTGGCCTGGTAAAACTGTTGAAATAAAAGAGGGAACCCTGTATTATAAAGGTAAATTTATTAAAGTAGTTGATCTACCAGGCATTTATTCTCTCTCCACATATTCTCCAGAAGAGGAAGTAGCAGAGGAGTATATATTAACTAAAAAGCCTGATATTGTAATAAATGTTGTTGATGCCGCACATTTAGAGAGAAACTTATTTTTTACTATACAGCTTATTGAGCTTGGTGTACCGATGGTAATTGCTTTGAATCAGGTTGATTTCGCAGAAAATGAAGGGATCTTTGTTGATGCATCTAAACTTCAAAATCTTTTAAATATTCCTGTTGTACCAACGGTGGCAATTAAAGGAAAAGGTATTAAAGCCCTGATAGACGAAGCTATAAAGCAATCAGAAGAGAAAAAAATCGCACATATTGAGTACGGTAAAGAAATAGAAAGTCAAATAAATGAACTCATTAAATATATTCCAGATAATGTCTATCCAACAAAGAGGTTTATTGCAATAAAACTTCTTTCTGGAGAAAATATAGAAAACATTCCTGTTAGCGCTGTACAAAAAGCCAAACTAATTATTCAATCTTTAGAAAAAATTCATGGTGAGCCAATATCCTTAATATTAACACAGGAACGCTACAGTAAAGCAGAACTTATTGCAAGAGCAGTAACGGAACTCAAAAATCCAAAAAATAAGGTTAGGGAATTCCTGGATTCTATTTTTGTATCACCAGTTAGTGGTTATATTACTCTTATAATTATCTTTTTCCTAATTTTTGGAACTATCTACAAATTTGGTGGTTTTTTAGGAGGTATTTTAGAAAATTTTTTTGGTGGCTTCAAAGAGCCTTTTTTGGCATCCAACATTCCATATAAAGAATTTCTATGGAATGGCGTTATTGAAGGTTTTTTAAGTGTTATATATGTTGTCATTCCATATATATTACCATTTTATTTTATTCTCGGGGTTTTAGAGGATTCAGGATATCTTGCAAGAATGGCTTTTCTAACTGATTCATTGATGCATTTAATAGGCTTACATGGTAAAGCTTCTCTTCCTCTTTTTTTAGGTTTTGGTTGTAATGTGCCAGCTGTCCTTGGTTCAAGGATTATTGAAAGCAAAAAGGAGAGAGAGCTTACATGCTTTTTATCCACTCTCGTTCCATGTTCTGCAAGAACAATTATTGTTATGGGGCTTGTTGGAGCATTTATTGGTTTTAAATATGCTCTTTTACTGTATATTTTAAGTTTTTTTATAATTTTCTTAATTGGTAAGATTGCTCAATTTATTAATAAAAGTGAATCTCCAGGACTTATAATGGAGATTCCGCCAATAAGAGTTCCATCACTAAATGTTATAATTAAGAGTACCTACTTTAAGTTAAAAGATTTTATAATCTATGCTATTCCTCTTATTATTGCTGGAAGTGCTCTTTTAGAAATTTTAAATCAGGCAAATTTACTTGTTTCAATAGAAAACTTTTTTTCACCGCTATTTAGCGGGTTTTTAGGGCTTCCTTCTTTTACTGTAATTCCTATAATTTTTGGTATTCTTAGGAAGGAGCTTGGCATCATCATGCTTGCCACTTTTGGTGGTTCTGCAAACCTATCAACCATACTCCTTCCTCGTCAAATGATAGTTTACTCTATAGTTATGCTATTCTACTTTCCCTGTGTTGCTACAATATCCGCTCTTCTTAAAGAGTTAAGTTTTACTAAGACTGTTCTCATAATCTTATTTGAAATTGTTCTTGCAATATTATTAGGTGGATTATCAAATTTAATCCTTTCTGCTTTTATGCCATAATTTCAAAATTTATTTTACTAAATAAGCAACATCAAGGTCACGTGCAGCTTTTACTTCGTCAGGTCTTCTTACTGGTGTATTATGAGGAGCTTCTAATAGTAATGTTGGATTTTCTTTAGCCTCTTCGGCTATTTTAATCATTACTTCGATAAATTCATCCAGGGTTTCTTTACTTTCTGTTTCGGTAGGTTCAATCATTAATGCTTCTGGGACAATTAGTGGAAAATAGTTTGTTGGTGGATGCATCCCATAATCAATAAGTCTTTTGGATATATCTTTTGCCTTGACTCCATACTTTAGATATTCTGAAGGATTTAAAACACATTCATGCATGCATCTACTTCTCATATCTTGTGAATAATAATCTTTAAGGTTTTCTCTTATGTAATTAGCATTAATCACAGCCTGAGAGCTAACTTCTCTCGGTCCCTTTGCTCCTAATGTTAGAATGTATGCATATGTTTTTAATATAACATTAAAGTTAGGTCCTGATAGTCTTATTCTTCCAATTGATAGGGGGTAATTATATGAAAAAGAGAATTTACTATTCTTTTTCTCTACAATTGGAACAGGTAAATAGGGTGCAAGATATTCCTTAACACCAACTGGTGCAGAGCCTGGTCCTCCACCACCATGAGGAGTTGAAAAAGTTTTATGAAGATTTAAATGAACTATATCAAAACCCATATCGCCTGGTCTTGCATAGCCGAGTAAGGCATTTAGATTTGCTCCATCATAATATAAAATAGAACCTTTTGAATGCATTATTTTGGCAATCTCTATAATGTTGTGCTCAAAAATGCCGAGTGTGTTCGGGTTTGTGAGCATTAAAGCAGCAACGCTTTCATCGGTATTATTCCTTAGATCTTCTAAGTCAACTTCTCCATCTACGCCTGATTTTATCGTACATACTTCATATTTTACGGTGGCAGCTGAAGCAGGATTGGTCCCATGTGCTGAATCAGGAATAAGGATTTTCTTTCTTTTTTCGCCTTCCCCGATGCTTTCAAAGTATTTTTTTGTTATCATCATACCTGTAAGCTCGCCATGTGCACCAGCTGCAGGAAAAAGTGTAAAATTATCCATCCCAGTGATTTCTTTAAGTAGTTCTGCTGAGTTATAAATTATTTCCAAAGCGCCCTGAACAGTTTCTTCATCTTGAAGAGGATGAATATTTAAAAATTCTTCCATTGCAGCTAAATCTTCGTTTATTTTGGGATTGTATTTCATTGTGCAAGACCCTAATGGGTAAAACCCTGTATCCACCCCATAATTTTGTGTAGCAAGGTTTGTAAAGTGCCTTACAATTTCTGGCTCAGAGACTTGAGGTAAACCAATTTTCTTTCTTTGTAATTCATCAGGTAACAACTGAGAGATAGGTATAGATGGAACATCTAAAGGAGGCAATGAATAAGCCTTTTTACCTTTGACTGATATTTCATAAAGAAGCTTTACAGACATTTCTACAAGACCTCCTTTAAGGTTTTAACCAGATAATCGATTTCTTCTTTTGAGTTTAACTCAGTAAAAGCAAGAATTAATGGATTCTTAAGGGTTGGATGGTATTTTTCCAAATGCGATGTAGAAACATAAATACCTCTATTATATAGTTTTTCCCTAACAATATCTGTATCTTCCGGTAGTTCAATTAAAAACTCATTAAAGAAAGGTTTTTTGTAAGGTATATTAATTTTCCCAATTTTTGATAATTCAGAAAATGCATAATGACTCTTTTGAACATTCTGCTCTGCAACTTCCATTAATCCTTCCTCTCCAAGTGTAGATAGGTAAATTGTTGCTTTCAAGGCGCAGAGACTATTATTTGTACATATATTAGATGTAGCTTTTTCTCTTCTGATATCCTGTTCTCTTGCTCTTAGCGTCAGCACATAGGAAGTTTTGCCATCCAGATCAATAGTCTTACCTACTATTCTTCCAGGAAGTTTTCTTATAAACTCTTTCCTAGCAGCAATAAAACCAAGTCCAGGACCACCAAACGATATCTCATTTCCGAATGATTGTGCTTCTCCACAAACAACAGAAGCTCCTTCTCCTCCTGGGGGATTAATAATGCCTAACGATAAGGCTTCTAAAATTACATTTACTAAACTTATATTCTTTTTAGATACTATTTTACTAATAGCAGATGTATCTTCAATAATTCCAAAAACATTTGGAGATTGATTAATAAAGCATGCTATATCATTAGATAACTTTTCTTCTAAATCACTACATGATATAGATCCATCACTATTCGCCACTTCTATTATCTCAATATCTGATACACTTGCATATGTTTTTAATACATCCAATACATTCGGATGCAAAAGACTACTCACTAAAACCTTGTCTTTGTTTGTATGATTACAGAGCATAAGCATTGCTTCAGATGCAGCTGTAGCTCCGTCGTAAAGCGAAGCATTAGAAACATCCATCCCTGTTAGATTGACAATATAAGATTGAAATTCGTATATAGCAGTAAGCGTTCCCTGACTTAATTCAGGTTGATAGGGAGTATAAGAAGTATAAAACTGTGATTGTCCTGCTAAATGTTTTACTAATGAAGGTATATAATGGTTATAGGCTACTTCACCAATAAAAAATTTTTTCTTTACAAATGGTTCATTTCTTTCTGCTAAATCTTTGAATTTATTTTTTAACTCTATTTCTGAAAGAGCTTCACCAATACTAAGGTCTTCTTTAAGCAAAACTTCATCAGGTATTACACTAAAGAGCTCATTAACACTATTAACTCCAATTTTTTTGAGCATTTCTTCATTCTGCTCTTTTGTGACAGGGATATATTTCATTACTTACTCCTTGCGATATTCTCTATATTTTTCTGAATCCATTAAATCCTTGATTTCTTCTAAATTATTCATTTCTATTTTTGCTATCCATCCACCATCATAGGGCTCTTTATTTATTAGTCCAGGGTTAGCTTCTAAGGCTTTATTCATTTCAATTAGCTTTCCACTCACAGGACTATAAATGTCAGACGCAGATTTAACAGATTCAATGGTTGTTAATACATCACCTTTCTTTATTTCAACTCCTCCCTCTTTAAGTTCTACAAAAACTATATCACCAAGATGGGTTTGAGCATAATCAGTTATGCCTACTGTTGCAATATTACCTGCAACTTTTACCCACTCGTCAGTTTTTGTGTAATTTAATCC
>JAGPKI010000036.1:1234-5550 GCA_018054005.1 Caldisericia bacterium | reverse complement strand
GATTTTTATTCAAAAGCTGGAGTTAGCTCAGAAGAAGAAGAAAATGCTTTAGGAAGTTTAATTAAGTGGGTAAATGCTACATTTTCTTTTAGAGATAAAATTGGTAAAGCTCTTCTTCCTATTGGGTTTTTCGCAAATGTCATCGATACAAGTTTAGGTATTGGAATTGCAATTTCAACTGACGGTGTAGGAACTAAAACACTCATTGCAGAACTATTAAATAAGTATGATACTATCGGTATTGATTGTATTGCAATGAACGTAAATGACATTTTGTGCGTAGGAGCTGAACCTGTAAGCTTTGTAGATTACATAGCCGTTAATAAAGTAGAAAATGCAAAAATTGAAGAAATTAGTAAAGGACTATATGAAGGAGCAAAATTAGCAAACATTAATATACCTGGTGGAGAAATTGCTCAGGTAAAAGAGATACTTCATGATGGAGAAAATAGTTTTGATATAATAGGTACTGCAATAGGTTTTGTAAAACCAGATAAGATAATAACTGGTGACAATATTGAAAATGGTGATATTATAATAGGCCTTAAAAGTAGCGGAATACACAGTAATGGTTTTACACTTGCAAGAAAAGTTTTGCTTGGCGAGAAGAACTATGACGATAATATGTTATTAGAGTTATTAACCCCCACAAAAATCTATGTAAATGAAGTATTAGCTTTAATTAACTCAATTAGTGTTAAAGGATTAGCAAATATTACAGGTGAAGGTTTTTTAAACATTTTGAGGCTTACAAAAAATGCTAAATATGTCATTGATGAATTGCCTGAGCCAATGCCTGTATTTAAGAAAATTCAAGAAAAAGGCAACATCCCTACCAGTGAAATGTATAAAGATTTTAATATGGGTTTAGGTTTTTGTGTTGTAGTAGGAGAAAATAATTATCCAAAAGCTGAGAGAATATTAAAGGATATAGGCGCAGATTTTCTAAAAATTGGTTATGTTGAAGAAGCAGAAGAAAAAAGCATTGAAATAAAACCTTTAAAACTTAAAAGCACTGGGAAAGAATTTATAGAGATTTAAGTTTCTCCCGGATATGTTATAACAATACGCTTTGTTTGAGCTTCCCATATAACTGAGGCACCGAGAGCTTCAGAAACAAATCTTAAAGGAACAAAAGTTCTACCATTACTAATTTTAGCTGGCACTTCAAGTGTAATTGGTTTTCCATTAACATATGCAGTTGTGCTACCTATTATTACTTCGACTTTTATATTGTTAAGTTCATAAACAGCCTTCTTCTCTTCAGCAATCCAGTCAATTTTTGCACCCAATGCCTCTCCAATAAACCTGAACGGAACGAGCGTTCTACCATTTTCTATAAATGGTGGCGCATCGAGCTCTTTTCTTTCACCATTTACATAAGCTGACTTTAAGCCGACCTGAAGCTCAATGGTGATTTTTTGTTGAGGTGTAATAGTTTCTAAAACTTGAATCCTTGAATTACCACTATCAGCTACATAGATTTTATTATTTGTACAACTTATGGAACTGGGGGAATTAAATTTACCAAGGTTTTCTTTATACCCGCTTTTGTCTCTGGGATATTGGATTATTCCAACTTCACCTATCGACTCGTAGGCTTCACCTCTTTTGGAATATAACTCAACTTTACCATTTAACTGGTCAAGGAAAGCAACATAGTCTGAAAAAAATTTAAAATCACAATAATAAGCACTATTATTAAGATTGAAATTTAAAATTAAGTCGCCATTTTTACCAAAAACATATACTTTTTTTGAAACAGGGGATAATATGAAGACATTTTCTGAAGAATCAACTCTACAAATGTTATCACTTCCATATATAGGGCTTTCGTTTCGCTTTATCACGACTTTTTCTACATTATCTACATTTTCATAAAAAGAATATAAAATTGAATCAAACCAGGAATAAATGAATATTTTATTATCTTCTGGGCGAACATAAACTGAGGATCTTGGAGGAATGTATTCTGGAATTTTTATAGTTTTGATATCTCCATTTTGGGGATTATATTTTTTTATTATTAGTTCAATACCAATAGATGTTATGAAGAGATTACCATCTTTTGTTGCATTAAGTTCAATCTTAGATTGTGTCAAAGTTGCTGGACCAAATAACTCAGTAATAGGGAATGATCTTTTTAAATTTTCATACACATAGTAATTTATCTTATCTGTTAAATCGTCATATAAAAATATGTCAGAATTGTTTGCAGATATATTTGTTGGAAGAAACAATTTACCCTCTTCAGAAGTTACAGGTGCTACTGTCCTTACGAGGTTTTGACCCTTAAATAATAAAACTCCTTTATCAGGAACTGGAATTAAAATTTGTTCATCCAAGTATGCAACAATAGATAAAGGTAGATTCATTATGGGAACATTCAAAACATTGTTTGATAGGAGGAATTGTAAATTGTCATCATAAATAAAATATGTAAATGAACTAGAGAAAACAAATATCTTACCATCGGGGGAAACTGAAATTTTAGATGGTACATCGAGAGAGCCCTGTTGCAATTCTAATTTAGTTTCTTTTATAAAATCTCCACTTTCACTAAACTTGTAAATATTATATTCAGTAATGCCTGTATTATGCGTAATTAAAAGAGCAAATAATGAACCATTATAACAGTCTATATCTATAATTTGGTCATTATCATTAATTTTTAAATATTTAGGTTCTTCATTTTTTTCAAGAGATGTTATAAAAGCTTTGCCTGTAATTTCATCCTTTGCTAATATTCTATCTTCTTTTAGAGGAACAAAACTCTTTATTATTTTGCCTGCCAAAAATGGCTTCTCTCTTATTAAATATGATTTTAAAAGATTCCCATTTAAATCATATTTATATATCTCATCAGTGAAGGAAACAAATAAATTATTGTCAAGAGAAAATTTGAATGTGATGCCAGATATATAGCGATTTATTTTATTTGTTATAACAAAAGATTTTTGGAATGAGAAATTTTTGTCATACAGTATAGCAGTATTCTTAAGTCCATCCAAAATTGCAATATTACCATTTGAATTTGCATCACACATTGATGGATATCCTGACTCACCTGCAAGAGGACCATAACCAATCGTAAAAATGTTAAAGTTTATTGCAAAAATAGGTTCTAAAAAGTTTATTGCAAAAATCAGAAGTGTTATAATTAAAGCTATCTTTGGCTTAAACATTCTTTTTCACCCTTTTTCTTTGTAATATTCTCCTCTTCAAATTTATTGAAACCTTTAACGATAATTTTAAGCATATTTTTAGGGCTTCGCTCACTCAAGTTGATCATATCAATCATCCCAGGAATAACTCTAATTAAAGCAATTGTGGGTATAAGAGCAGATATAATAATGAGTGTTGTGGATTCCGAATAAAGGTAGGTAATAAGTGGAAGCAAGCCAAAGCAAAACCCCAGGCACAGTGAAATATTACGAGAAAAAAAATAAATTATCGAGAAAACAAAAAGGGTAATTGGTAATTCTGCAGGGAAAAGAGTTGCAATCATTCCAATACTTGTAGAACCACCCTTGCCTCCCTTAAATTTTAGATAAATTGACCAGTTATGACCGATGATTGCCATTAAGCCACAAATACCAGCCCACCACTGGTTAAATTGAAGCCTAAAAGCTATTAGTATTGGAAGAGCTCCCTTTATTGAATCAATTGTAAATGTAAGGAATCCATAAAACTTACCAATTGAGCGGTAGACATTAAGAGCTCCCATATTTTTTGTTCCGACTCTTCTAATATCTTTGTTCATCTTTTTCTTTCCAAATACATATGCAGTTGGGAAAGATCCTATCAAATAACTTATTATTGCTGTAAATATTTCTTCTATTGGCATTTTATCTTTTCACTTTCGACTTATAAACATATTTATAGAATTATTCTTTTATACTATTATAAAAGTATTCATAATAATTGAAAGTAAAATAATTTATTCTATAACGACTAATCATTTTACTATAATTAAAATTTCTATGTAAAGTATTTATGAAATTAAATTCGATTGGAGGGAACTTCACACTATTTATAAACACCTCTCTGTTATAGTATAATTATTAACGATGAGCAGCTTATAATGCAAACTCTGTGCTTTTTTGCCTGAGGGAACAATAAATATGCATTATGAAGAGGAATGAACTATGACAACCACTTGCATAGCTCTAAAGAGAATCCTTTTCAACTACTTTTATTACTCTAAAAAGCGCTATATCATAATTCATGAAGATATAGCGCTATCCAACGTCATGCTGAAGATACATCTCGATATTTTGGTTTGTAAGTTTCATTATACTTATAAAAATTAGCCT
>JAGPKI010000036.1:0-1134 GCA_018054005.1 Caldisericia bacterium | reverse complement strand
TTTCGAGGATGACAGTTGCTATGAATTTTTGTTCGAGTCTGTAAAAACAAAAAAATAATAAACACTATGCTCCTAATGAATAATTTCAGGAATGACTATACATCATCATCCTAAGGGAGCGTTCTTTCCAGCAATTGAAGGATACCTTTTTTACTTCACTCCGTATAAAACTTTCCATATGTAAGTGCGGTTTTGTCCACATTAAAAATGTTAGAAAAGTTCACATTAGGTATACTAAAAAGAGGAGGTAAAACATTAGTAATGTATTATAATTAATAGTAATTTAAAAATGTTCTCATTTAAGGGGACATGTCACTCCAAAATTAATCTTCCTTTTAATTAATTGATAAATTTGTTTGAGTTTATTAAAATCAAACTCAAGATATAGTTAAGAAATTGAATTGTATAGTTATATAGATGCACTCATAAGGATTAAAGTTATTATTTTCATGCTTGTTTTGTGGCAGAAATACAAAGAGATGTTAGATTATGCAAGAGAATTTAATTTATATTAATGGTTGAAATTAAAAAAGCTATTTTTGATGATATTGCTAATTTTTATGATGATTGGTACAAGACCCCTCTTGGTAACTTTGCTGACACAGTAGAAAATAATTTAATTTTTAAATATCTCCCCGAGTTAAATGGAAAAAAACTACTGGATGTTGGATGCGGAACTGGTCATTATTCTATCAGAGCTTATTCAAGGGGAGCAACTGTTACAGGAATGGATTTTTCAGAAAAGATGCTTTATATAGCCAAGGAAAAAGCAAAACTTCTCTCTATACCTTTAAACTTTATTTTAGGAGATATGGATAATATACCCTTTAATGATAATACCTTTGATGTTGTAATTTCTGTAACTTCTTTAGAATTTTCAAAAAATCCTAAAAATCCTTTAAAAGAATTTTTAAGGGTATTAAAGCCTGGTTGCAAGGCAGTTATAGGAGTATTAAGTAAAACTTCCTTATGGAGCAAAAAAAGAATAAAACAAGCATATTCTCCAGACAATATATATTTTTATGCCCATTTCTTCGAACCGAAAGAGCTAAAAAATCTGTTGATAGAAGCTGGATTTAAATCTGTTATCATTGATAGTTCTCTATTTTTGCCACCAAATGATAATTACACTCT
>JAGPKI010000035.1 GCA_018054005.1 Caldisericia bacterium | reverse complement strand
GGCATTGGTTCTTCACCGCAGTTGTGAACAACAAAACCCCCGTTAGCTGTATTGTAATGAACTTCATTAGAGAAATCCCAAACTTCTCTAATCCCCATTGGTTTTATTCCGGAAATAGTAACTGCTAATTCGGGGCCTCTATCGCCTTTCCACATGATTTCTTTCCCCAAAGAATCTTTTGCCTCAATAAACGAGCCATCTGCAAGCATTATTTTATGGTCTGGAGTAAGAATTATCTGGTATCCAATATTTGTATATAATCTAATTGTTTCCTTTTCTCCCGTTTTCCAAGATTTAAATGTCTTTGGATTTTCTGATATTTTTACATATCTATCCCCGTCCCACAAAAGAGTGTCCTTATCCAAGCATGGGTTTGTTGTTTCTACAATTTGCCCGGTATACTTATACGGGGAATCATTAATTCTATCATAAAACAATAGGCCTGGTTCTCCTCCCCTCCACATTCCTTCCACAATCATATCAAAAATATCACGAGCTCGATATTCATTGTATTTTTCTCCATTGAATTGAGTCCAATATGTTTTATCTTGTTCAACCATGCGCATAAAATTATCATCTACCATAACAGAGAGATTGGCATTCTCAATTCTACCTTCTTCTGCTTTGGCGTTAATAAATTTAATAATATCAGGGTGGTATACAGACATAGAGAAAAGCATCGCCATTTGACGGAACCCTGCCTGCGTCAAAGCATCCATATCGTGAGAAATTGTATCTGCAAATTTTACAGGTCCTCCGGCGTATCCATGCGTACTTCCAGCGACCTTTGCCCCCTCAGGGCGAATCTTAGAGAGAGTAGTGCCACATCCGCCACCTTTACGAGCAATAAGAGCAAAATCTAATTTAGTTTTATAGATGTCTTCAATTGTATCTTTAAAATCAACAACAAAACATGCCAGTTTACCACCATTTGGATTTCCAGCATTAACCAAGCACGGAGAATTTGGAACCATGTACCTGTTTATTATCATTTGACGAATTATTTCTTTGTCATCTTCATTCCAATCCGAGGCAATGTCATCTACAACACGATTAGCAACATCTTCCCAGGCTTTTTCACCTTCTTTATAATACCTCTTTTTTAATATTTGCTCTGCCATTTTTGATACTGGCCTAACTGGTTTAAATCTACTAGCTATTTCTTTTTTATCCATTTTTCTCCTTTTCCAATTTTTTATTTTCTTCCTCATACAGGCAGATAGCAATTAGTGCGTAATTTGCTAAGTCCATAAGAGTATCTGTTATCGATTCCCCTACTTTGTCGTTATCCTCGTTTTGAGAAAGATTTGCAATACGCATAAACTTATCCGACATTCTAATTAGGCACCCTTTGAAAGGTGATACACCAAAAAGCTTTGAATTCTTAAAGTTTATAAAAGGGTCTTCATTGTTCCCAGCATATCCTGCATTCTTTCTTTCGTGAATATCTTTAATTTCATCAAGCAGAGAAATAAATCTTTTACTAATTGCCATTCTACTCCTATCAATGATAGATGTTTTTCTTTATGGATGAATCTCCAACTTCTATAAACATTCCTTTTTCACTAAATTCTTTTAAATTTTTAGCTCCAATATATGTACCGGCAGATTTAATTCCATACCCAAATTCACTTACAAAATTTTCCAATGAATATTCTTTTTCAATTGGAATATCAAAACCCTCTACCGATTTTATTTTTATATTTAAATTTTTCATGTTTTGAACAGCGGCCATGCCGTAGAGAGTTCCTTTATTAGGAGATTCATAACATTGCGAAAATAATTTTCCAGCAATTCCATAATCTGCCCCAGCAACTACTGCCTTTACAAAATCTCCAGATGAACGAATGCCCCCATCAATTGCTATTTTCGGAGCTGATTCTCCTCTTGATGCTTTTGCTTCTGCACACAATAGAATAGCTGTTATGTTTGGAATTCCAACACCGGTTACATTTCTTGTGCTACATACACTACCACCTCCTATCCCAACTCTTATTATGTTACACCCAGCGTTAGCTAGTCTTACATAGCCATCTTCTGTAGCAACATTACCTGCCATTAAATTACAATAATGATTATGCGATAAAATATAATTAGCTATATGCTCACAATAGTTATATAATTTGCTAGTATACCCGTTGGCTGTATCTACAAGTAAAATTGCAGGGTTTAAGTCTATAAGCTCTTCTATATTGGTTTCCCCGATTTTTATAGCAATACCAAATTTATCCCCCATGGTCAAGTTATTTTTTATGTCAGCAATTTGTTCTTCTCTTGAAGGATAAAATCGGTGGATTATTCCTAATCCACCCAAAGCCGACAATCTTTTTACAAATTGCCCATCTGTTACACCTACCATGGGGGATGCAAAAAGCGGAAAAGACAAATGTTGCCCTTTAGGTAAATTAACAGAAATATCAACTAAATCTCTTGAATATACATCCGACACTTGCGGAACCACCAATACATCATCAAAATCAAGTCCAGCCATATAGTTACTCCTTTGAAATAGAATCATATTATACCACACTTTGACTAAAAAGTCAAGAGACTTTTTTCATAATTTTGCTTTTCTTCGAACTTTGTACATACTTTATAATCTTTTAAAATATACCCATCTGGAGATTGAGCAAATTGAGAGCAGTACAATACTTGCCCTGGCTCTATTCTTTTGTCTTTATATGCTTTTTTGTCTACAAGTATTTCGTCATATATTCCTTTTTTCAGGCAATAAAATGTTATTTTCATGTTACTGTGATTAAATTCATAAACATATATATACCTTGAGCTTATATCTTCAACTCTTTCCCCTGAGGCTACTATCTCGGATATTCTTTTTAAAAATTGATTCTTTCCTAATTTATTCAAATTAGAAGCTGTATTTTCATTTACATTATATGAAGAAAAAGATGTTTTACTTTTAGCAACAGTTTTGTCAGCGGAAAATTCATTTATATCAAATAAAACGGTTTGCTTTGGCTCTATTTCTTCTATAATTTTAATTACTTCATTATAATAAAAGGATAAATTTACATCATAATCCTCAAAGGAATCATTTGGATTATAATCATTCAAAATTCTAACGTTATTTCCGACATATAGCCCTATAAGCTTACCTGTTGTTTTATCTCTTTTCATAATGGCGCCACCAGAGTTAGATATATAAAATCTGTTTGTTTTTTGAAGCTCTTGTATGCCCTCTGTTGTATGTAACTCCATTACAAAATTTGCTCCAGTTTTTTGAGATATACAAAAGTCCATGATGTCAGTTGAACTTTCTAATGTCTCCATAACAGGTATTTTATTAATAAAATAATTTTTTAGAGCTTTGGCAACAATTGGCATTCTATAAGACTTTTTCAAATCAATGTCAGAAATAAATATACCTTTTTCTTTTATACCACCACCATTCTGTTTTACAGCTACATAAGAATTTACATCCCTTCTAACATACAACGAATAGGGAGTAAATTCTAAAGACAAATTTGTTAATTTTGCCCATGCATCTGTAACTTTTTTATATTCTTCTAATAAAGACCTGTCTATCTTGCACACAATACCATCTGTATTAGCACTAATAACAGATATTCCAGCGTTGTATAATTTTTCTACAAGCATAAGAAGACCAAGTTGCCCTGTAATTGTAGTAGATAGCATTTTTTTAGGGTCATATAGCCAAAATACATCAGAGCCAAGCTTTCCAAATAAAGAGTTAATAGTAATTTTTAAAGCCTCTGACTTTACTTTGTCTCCTTTTTCCTTTGCCTCGATTCTTTCTTGTGTAAGACGTTTGAGAATATTTATAAATGGTTCCCCAAGGTGTGCGGGATAATATTTGTTATTTATAATTATGTTTGGATAATAACTTGCTACATCCATATCCTGAATTAAATACTTATCATCAGATATAAAAACTCCTGGTTCGTCATTTGTATGAAGACCACCGATGCCAAGCGAAAATTTACATCCAGCAAAATATATTTCTTCAGTATATTTATATTTATTATAATCATACACATAAGTTGAAGAAATTTTGTCATAAAGCTCTTTTAATGTAGCATTCTCAAAAGAAATATATGGAGCAATACATTCCCCAAGGAGTACCTTCTTTGCTGGTGTTCTAAGTTTCTTTATTTTCTCCATATCTGCATAAGTTTCTTCTACAAAGTATTTTTCCAATATCAAATTTGCTATTTTTGAATCAGAAGCAGAAGAAAAATCCACCCCATAGATATTTGAAAGACTTTTTCTAAACTCTAGTTTTTCTTTTACGGCGTCGTACAATGCGACTGTAATATCAACATCATTCAAGTTATACTCTATAATTAAATTCAAGTCTTTCTTACTAACACTCTGAAACGGCTCAATAGGAATATCTTGAATCTTTCCCCATTTTAAATTAATAGCTATTTGTTTTAAAGAAACGCCAACCTTGTCAAATGCCATCATTTTCATTAAATCAATACTTTCCCAGGAAGACTTTGTCTTTGGGTACCGTAATTTTAGAATACTCGTATCTCTTCTAAAGTTGTCATCTACTAATTTTGTTGATAAATCAAATAAAACTTTGTTTATATTATCTGAATTGTTATCAAGCAAACACCTTATCATTGGGCAGTCATATGATTCAGAATTATAACCAACTAAGGTTAGCTCTTTAGAAAAAAAATCCTTAACTTGCTCTCTATCATCATACCCAAGACCAATAATAAAAGTATGCTTTTCTTCCCTATTATTTATATTCTTAAAAGATGCGACAAATAAATTTTTAAAACATTCTATATCAAAGGCATATGTCTCCATTGTTATACTCTACTCCAAAAAGGGCATGAATTTCTAACATTACATAAGTTTTGGCAAAAGAATTGATTGGAATTGTTGTATAAGAACTCTTCATCAGCTTTTATTTTCTCAATTTGAGTCTCAATCCAAGTAATAGCCTTGTCTTCATCTTTTTTGTTCCATTTTATAACATGCTTTTTTTCAGGGCGAGTAAACCAAATAATTATGTTTGAAATTTTATAATTCTTTTTCTTTCTAAGGGCATATGCGTATATATAAGCTTGTGTTGTATATCCCTCTAATTTCTTTATATCTACTTTTTCATTCCCAAATTTATCTGTTTTAAATACTACCGATGATTTATAATCAAATAGATAAATTTTATTTGTCTTTTTATCCTGTAAAACTAAATCTGGTCTGGCAGTAAAAGATACTCCAGAAGGTAAGGAGAATTCAACGGTGTCTTCGACATCCAAGACATTATATTTTTCTCTTTCAAAACTAAAACCAGAGAAAAACTCTCTGCCACTTTCTCGGTATCTTTCCTCCATCCCAGGGGGGTATGGCGGTGGCGGATTTTTTATGTACTTATCGTACATTTCATCATAATATTCAATAAGCTCAAATGAATCCAAGTTATTTCTGAAATATTGCTCTATACATGCGTGGATTAAAGAGCCGTAGTCAGAAAAGAAATTTTGCTCTCGGTCAACCATCTCAATATAAGATAGTTTAAACGAGAAAGGACAATTTGCATATGTAGATACAGATGAATAAGAATATTTTAATGTATCTAAGATGAAATCATAATTGTTGCTCAATTTGCCCACCCCGGCATATTAGATGTGTAATAACTTTGTTCTTCTTCTCCATTGTGAAATATTATTTTATCCTCCTCTTTTACTGGGGATGCAAAAAGCATTCTTTCCCCTAAAAATATAACTGGAAATTCCATGGTTGGACCATTTCTGTTTTTTACAACCCTAACTTTTGATTGTAGAATTCTTTGCTCAACATCTTTTTTGTGAACAATAATCCATACTTGGTTTACCGCTTTTTCTCCAGCTTGATTTAAATCAGTAGCCTCTGGCTCTGGATTTCTTAAATGCCTATCAGCTATTGCTCTGTTTAATTGGTGATTTAATATAATAGGAACCTGAAACTCCTTTGATATGTCTTTAATCTCGTATGTAAGATTATTATAGCGAATATTTGGAGATAGCATGTCATAGCCTTTAACTTGCTCGAGCTGGTCGATAACAACCAAATCAAGATTATCTTTATCTACTAATTTTCTAATTTTAGCCCTAATCTCTGGTATAGTCATTCCGACACCATCATCAAAATATATTTTACTACTTGCTATTTTATCCATTGCTTCCCCATATAATTTCCATTCTTGTTCATTCATTTTACCGTTATATACTTTTCTAAACGGAATTCCTGTTAATTGACAAATTAGGCGACAAATAGTCTCATGGGTAGACATTTCAAGAGAGAATATAGCAGAAGATTTTCCTTGTGTAATAGAAACATTATTAACAATACTAAGAGACATAGCAGACTTTCCTGTACCACTAAGCCCAGCAATAATAATAAGCTCATTATTATATATACCACCTATATAATTGTCATAATCAACAAATCCAGTACGTAACTGCTCTATTTTCCCAGAGACGATTTGCTCTGTAAACATTTTTACCATCTCTGTGGCTTGTTTAGCATCTAAAACAGAAGAAGATTTTATCCCACCGTATAAAGCCACATTAGAAATATCTTTCTCAAGAGTATTAAGCATGTGGGCTAAATTCTTTTCGGATAAGTACTTTCGCTTATTATCAAGAATAGCCTCTAACCTTCTAATCGAAGCCTTCTCTTTAATAATATCAATATAGGTAATAATATTATCAGGATTAGCAAAGTATAATGCTAACATTCTTGATATGTCATCTAACTTTATATTACGTGTATCTTTGGCAATGTCATTAGATAAAGTTAAAATATCTACTTTCATGCCAGCATTATACATTTGCACTATATGCTTATATATGATTTTATTTTGAATTAATTGAAAATCCTCGCTATTTAAAACATCAGAAACAACAGGAATTATCGAGTTATCTGTAATCATGGAAGCCAAAACAGCGTATTCTATAAGAGTTTGCTCCTCAAAGGTGATGCTTGTAGCTAACTCTTTTCCGCCCTTCGCAATTTTTGCTTGCAGTTCATCTGGTATAGCAGGGACACGCTCTTTGGAATAAGCGTGGTCTAAAACTGTTTCTACCTCTCCTCTTGATAATCCTATCTTTTTACATATATCTAAAACTTTTTCTCTTGCTTCATCTTTTGTATAGCCACATCCTGCCATATCCGCAAGAGCTTTAAACAGAGTTGAATTTCTTTCTCCCTCTTTTGCTCCTTGCGAAAGAAAATATAGTGTAGACTTAGACAGCTTCTTTTTCTCACCTTGCTGAGCTGGAGTAAAAGTTCCTTTTACATATTCTGTTGTTTTATTCGGAAACAACCTTGACATTAAGCCGTCAGGAATAATACCAGGGTCTTTACTCCAATCGTTTTCAAAACGATATTCTCCTGGAAATTTTCCTTCTATTACCTTGCTAGGTGGAGCAATAAAATAACCACCTTCACCTCTTGTGTCAATTCCTGTTGACGCATTTGTACTTGTTCTTCCAGTTCCAGAAAAGATTACATGCATTCCACCAGACGGAGTCCACGCACGAAGAGCTTGACTATCATTTATTCCCCAGGTAGAATAAGTGTCAAAGCCATTCACATGCTTCTTATCAATATCAACAACAAATAATCCTGATGGACCAGTAGAAATACCAATTAGGGCATTAGGCCATTTCTCCCACCAGGCTTTTATTTGGTCAGCATCTACGGTTGCATCCTTGAAACCATTTGTAGTATATGGAGTTTTTTCCTCTGGAATGATAGTTTCCCCGTTTCTAATAAACGGAGCTCCAGGTTTCTCTCTACAGGGAAACACATACCAACCACGGGCAGCATAAGACAATGCATAGTCTAATAAACTTGATGCCATTTTTATATGCTCCTGTTATATTAGATTTCTTTTTGCTTTTAGCTCTTTTGGCATTGGAGCATATTCTTCCTTTTCAATAGAGGGAAGAGGAGCCACAAAGCTATTTTCGCCCGCTGGCGCCGAAGTTTCAACAAACGCTTGCGGATACATTGTCTCCATTTTGTCTGGTCCCCAATACATGGGGTCAAAGTTATCTTTATGCTTGAGCCAATCTAAAAATTTTTCTATTTTCCAGCCTTTTTCAGTTTCTTGGCGATAAGCATACTCATAAAAATACTGCCACTTTCTTCCTCTGGTATTAATATGAAGCTTAGATTCAACTTCATTTTCCATTTCTCTTATTCTACTTGATTTTCTCATTCCAGATGATAAAATAACCTCTTCGAGAGCATCAAGGGTTTCTTTATCAGAAACAACTTTCTTTTTTGGAACTTCTGGAAGAATAGGTTCTTTTTCTTTTGTATTTTCTATTTTAGTAATTTCTTTATCATCACAAGTATTGGTGTCCTCAAATTTTTCTTTTTCCCCATCCTCTTCTTGCGAGTAATCTACTTTCCCTTCCCATAAAGCATTTAATCTTTCTTTATCTATACGAAAACGAATCATGTGCTCTAAGCGCATATACTGACAAGACAAAATTCCGAGTTCTTCAAGCTTTTTTCTTGCTGTCCTTTGCTCGTTTTCTGTTAAACCAGTTTCTTCTTCTAATTGAGATGAAGTTTTCCAAACCCAACCATCTTTTGTTTTATCAGACCAATATAAAAATTGGCACAATAAAATCGTGGCAGTTGTGGAGCCAGTAACATTTTTTAACTTTGGATAAAAAGCTACTGGGCGCCCAACATCAATAATAAATTCGGATATGCCCATAAAAATTAAACTCCTTTTATTAAAAAATTTAGCGTGTTATGGTAATCATTATACCACAACACGCTAAATTTGTCAAGGGTTAAACGTTATCTTAATAAGGCAATTCTGATTCAGATTCGTCGTTCCACGGAATATCATCATCTGCAGAAACAGCCGAAGAGCCAGATTGATAGCCATTACTCTGCTTAGAGTCCATTAAGCGAACTTTACGAGCTGTAACTTCAAAGGAAGAAGCCCAGTCACCATTCTTTAATTGAAATGTAATTGGAGACCCATTTTTGCCAGGGTGCAAGATTCCTTCTATAAGAACATGACTTCCTTTATGGCAGTATGTATAAACAAACTCTGCAAGTTTTCCCCAAGTTGTAACTCTAAGCCAAGTAATTTCATCTACTTGCTCATCTCCAACTTTATATGTTCGAGTAGAGCCAAGATTAAAATTTGTTACAGCTGTACCATTAGGGGTATAGCGCATTTCGGGGTCTTTTCCTAAATAACCTTCATATACAAGTAATTGATATTGATTAGCCATTTTATTCCTTTTCCTTTATTAAATATTTTCTGTTTCTAATTCTGGTTCTTCAAGGTTATCTTTAATTGACAAATAATCGTCAATTTCATTGTTTAAATTTACTAATTTATCTGCATCATCAATTAAATTTATATTGCCGTTTGGAACATACTTCTTAATAATACTCATCAAATCTTCATTTTTGCTCCCACCTAGAGAACGAATTTTTTCTCTAAGAGTAGCTTTCAGATTATTAAGCGCCTCTTTTGGGTCTGCTGGTTCTGGGGCAGATACCGCTACGACCTCCGAGGGTTCTTCTGTGCCTTCAGATAACCATTTCATAAGTTTTACGCCAACATCCGGAGTAATCTTAAAAAATTGTTGGTCAAACAAACTTGTTCTATCTTTTGAGCCAAAAGCGGTATGGTCGGCGCTAATATCAAAGAAAGTTGTAAACTCATACTCAAAACCTTTTCTTTGCTCAGGCTCAAGACCTAATTTTTGAACTGTTAACTTTCCATCAGAGCCTTTTTCTACTGAGTATTCTTGCTTTGACCGTGCTGTGGCAATAACATGAATTGGAGTCTGATGAATAGCATCTACAAACGCTTTATATTTTGGAGTTACGTCTCTCCATGCAGTATACGAGTTTCCTGTTCTCTTTGCATAGTTGCCTTGCTCCTCTAATAAACCACCTGGACCAGCCCATAGTTGCGTAGTAGAGTCTAAAATTACAACTTCCATTCCGGAATCTGCGCACAGCTTAATTGCTTCCGTATACTTTTCAGCAGTAAAAGGACTTTCTAATGTAATTACGTTATAACGACCAATTTTTACTCCGTCATATGTTGCTCCTACATATAGTTCGCCTGAACCATTTTCAGAGTCAACTAATGCAATTTTACTCCAACGAAAATCGTCGCTTTTATCTGGATACTTTCCTTTCATTAGCCCATATGCAATTAACAATGAACCTAATGTCTTTCCTCCGCCAGAGGGAGCTGCCATTCCTAATTTCAAATATGCTTTTGAACGCTGTGCTTTTCTTAATTCTAATGGTGCCATATATTTTTTATTCTCCTATTTTATATTTTCTAAAAACTTTTTAATAACATTTTCTCTATCTTCTACATAGCAAGGGTTACTCTTATTTGCGCTCATAAAAATAATCAAATCTTCGTTTTCGTCTCCTATTTCTTCAGCAATTTCTGAACGTCCTGAATATCTTCCAAGAATCATTTCTGTGCTTATCTTCCTATTATTTGATATAACATTCTGCAAATTTTTATATTCATCTTCTAAAGAGTTTCTCCTGCTATCTACAAAAACGGTATTATAGGGTAAAAACATACTTTTTATTCTTCTATATTCCGTATCTCCAACATCAACAAAAACAATAATCTTCATTTTATACCATTTTTCTATTCTCCTTTCCAGAACTTTTCTGACTATATAATACATTATTTTTATTTACAAAATCGTTATATTTAAATAGATATATTTTTGTGTCTGAACCTTTATCTCCTCCTGTAACAATTCTAAAATATTTTTTTTGGTTAATCATATTTTTTATAGAATGAGTACTATGTATTGTATAAACAATTCCTTCTTTTCTATGCAGTTTGTATATATAAAAATCCGCTTCTGTCGTACTTATACCAGATGGTTTCCCTCTACAAGAAAATTCTATTGCAAAATTTCCTGTTTTTCCAGATAAGAAATCTTCTTTTATCTCAAATGTATAATCAACCCCATTAATCGATGCAAGCAAATCATACTTCGAATCTGTTCTATATTCTTTTACTATAGCTCCATATTTATCTAGCAATAACTGAGCTATTTCTTGCTCCGTATTTTTAGCAGTAGATAAATCTTTCCTAAAATTGTAATTTCCCATCAGTTTTTAGCATCACACAAATTATAGATTAGAAGATTTATTTTTTGTATTTTTTTCACTAGCACTTTGATTTATGGCTTCTTGGACTTCTGTAGCTACTTCTTGAATAAATGTAGCCACTGTATTTAGAGCGTTTTGAAGCTGTTGGTGGTATTGCAACGTGCCGGGGCTATTTTCTGCCGCTTGCTTTACCACATTGAACGCCATTGCCACTTCCTTAATCTTTTCTCCAGTCATGATTATTTCCTCTCTTATATTTTATTTTCAGTATTCTACCATACTTTGCTCTTTTTGTCAAGGGCAAATTATATGCTTTCCTTGGGAAACAAGACGATTATGTCTCGCACTTTGTTATCTTTTGGACCACACGAGGTAATATCTAATGTATAATCTGGCATATTTTCTTTAAAATATTCGCGTAAATATTTTACAGTTTCATCTCGCAAAGTTACTCCAAATAAATATAAAGATTTCTTGCCTTTGGCTTTTCTTTCTTCTATCTTATTTAAAAGATATGCGAGATATTCTTCTGAGTTAGAAATCAATGATTCCGGCATACAAACACTTCTCCTTTTCCTGGAATTAATATAAGCTTTGCTTTTAACATAGAGATTTTTTTATGGCAAAGAGCGCACTTAACTATGTC
>JAGPKI010000171.1 GCA_018054005.1 Caldisericia bacterium | reverse complement strand
TAAAATTCCTGACAATGCTCTTATAGCTATGAGCAATTCATCTGATCCTTATCCAGAAATTGAAAAAGAAAGAGAACTAACAAGAGAAATACTTAAAATTCTTAAAACAAACAATTTTAGAGTGATAATAACCACCAAATCTAATATAATTATTAGAGATATTGATATACTTCAAAAAATGAACAGTGCCATATCTATAACAATTACAACATTCAATGAAAATATCTCCAATAGATTAGAGCCTTTTGCCCCTAAACCAAAAGATCGGTTAGAGGCTTTGAAAGAGGCAAAAAAAGCTAAAATACGCACTTCCTTAAGGCTTGATCCGCTAATTCCAGATATAACTGATAATCGCGATAATATTTGCGATGTAATAGAAAAATGTGCAAAATTTATAGATCAGGTCATAGTCTCAACTTTTAAACCAAGATTTGACTCAATGAAGCGAATTACTAATGCCTATCCACAATTAAAAGAAAAATATAACTCCATTTACAGGGAAAGAGAAGGAAACTCATTATATTTACCATTAGATTTAAGACTGAGTTTAATAGAATTAGCAAGAAATAAAGCGATCAAACACAATCTAAAATTCTCTTCCTGCAGAGAGGGTTTTACATACCTAAATACTGCTACTTGTGATGGAAGTGGCCTTTAGATTTACGGGAGTACCGACTATTGACTTTAAACTATTTCTTTCTATATTTTGAGAAAATAACTTAGAGGTAAATTTATGTATAGACCTGAAAGTTCTATTATTGATAATAAAACCCTAAAACTTTTTGAAGAGATTAATAAAATCTTAAAGGAACAAAAAAGTATTGACATTGCAAGTGCCTATTTTAACATAGCTGGTTTTCAATTAATTAAGGATTCACTCAAAGACACAAACAAATTTAGATTATTGATTGGTACAACACCAGAAACTGAAGATAAAAAACCAGATATTTTCCAACCCGAAGTAGAATACAAGAGAAACTTCCGTAAGGATTTGGAAGATGAACCTTTCGAACGGGATAAAAGAGAAACCGTAGAATCATTGATCGAATTCCTAAAAGGTGATAATGCGAAAATTCGCCTATATGACAAAGGCTTTTTGCATGGAAAAGCTTATATTTTTGATAAATTAGCAATAATAGGATCAAGTAACTTTACCTATTCAGGTTTTACATCCAACACAGAACTTAATGCAGTACTGGATGAAGTATATGCAAGCTACATAAAAAAAGAATGGTTTGAAAAGTTCTGGTCCGAATCACGTGATTTTAAGGATGAATTCTTAAAAATTTTTGATGAATCAAAATTTGGAACTAAGGAATATCTCCCCTTTGATGTCTTCATTAAAGCTTTGTATGAGTTACAGAAAGAAGATATTAACTTTGAATTTAGTTCTATCACCTCAACAACAGGTTTACCACCAAGTGAAGTTGATTTAACTAATTTTCAGGAAGATGCGGTAAAAAGAATATATTCAAGACTTAAAACCTACAATGGTGTTCTTGTAGCTGATTCAGTAGGTTTAGGTAAAACCTGGATAGCAAAGAAAGTAATTGAGGATTTTGGCTTTTATCAGAGAAGAAAATTCCTTGTTATATGTCCAGCATCTGTGGACGAACTTCTTTGGAGACCAGCATTAAAAGACATTGGTGTTTCAGAAAACATTATTCATCAGGAAGAACTTGGTCGTGAAGATTTTAGTTTTGAAAGTTTAGAAAAAGAGCTGAGCCTTAAACTTAAAGATATAGCCTTAATTGTTGTGGATGAATCGCATAACTTTAGAAATTCAAATACAAACAGATTTGAAAATCTTTTTACACTAATAGAAAAAGCAAGTGAACTATCCAAACCAAAAATCCTTCTCCTAACCGCAACTCCAATGAATAACAGTTATTGGGATTTTTATTTCCAGCTTATGCTAATTACTCAATATAATAAAAGCATATTTTCAAAAGAAGGAATATTCGATTTAGAGAAACTATTTAAGAAAGCTGATAGAGGAAATACCAAACCACTGAATGATATTCTGCAAATAATTTCAATAAGAAGGACAAGGCAATATATTAAAGATAATTATCCCGATGCAGAATACAAAGATAAAGAAGGTAATTTAGTAAAAATCAAGTTCCCGAATAGAGAGCTCTTTGAGATAAATTATAGCCTTAACGAAACTTATCAAGGACTCTATTATAAAATAGCAGAAAAGATAGAAAAAGAGCTAAAACTTGCCTATTACAGACTTGAAGAATACAGAACAGTGGGTGAAATTGATAAAATGGCGCTGGGGAGGATGAAAGCTCTTGCAGGGATATTACAGATTATCCTTCTTAAAAGGTTAGAGAGTAGTATAGAGGCATTTAGGAAAAGCATCCAGCACCAAATAGATTTTCTAAATACATTTAAGGAGTTTTTTAATAAAGGTAAGGTTTTAAAAAAGAAATTTTACGACAAATATATAGCTTATTTAGAGGAGGAAATTGACGGAGAATTTCAATCCTCAGAAGAATTAAATAAAGACTTGGAAAGTATAAATCTTTTTGAATTTGATAAAGATAAATTCTTAGCTCACCTGGATAGCGATATTGAAACATTTGGAAGTATAAAGAAGCTTATAGAAAGTATAGATGAAGAAAGCGATGCTAAACTCAGAGAGCTTAAAAATAAGCTCATAGATTTAAAAGATATTGGCAA
>JAGPKI010000170.1 GCA_018054005.1 Caldisericia bacterium | reverse complement strand
AAGGTGGTTATGATCTTGCTGATGGTGATGGAGATTTTTCTGATGCAAATATGCATGGCACTCATGTTGCTGGAATAATTGGCGGAAAAGGTAGCAAAGATTATTTAAAAGGAATGGCTTATGAAGCAAATTTTATGATATATAAAGTATTTTCAACAAAATATCAGGGTGCATCACAAGGAAATGTTTTATCAGCAATAGATAGAGCAACAGCTGATAGGTGTAAGGTGATAAATTTATCTCTTGGTAGCCCTGGCGAAACACGCTCTAAAGGTTCTTCAGCTTACCATAATGCAGTGAGTAATGCCACGAAGGCTGGAGTAGTTGTAGTAGCTGCAGCAGGAAATGATGGCGCAAGAGGAAAAATTCAACCTTGGCCATCACATGCGCCTGGCATTTTAGAAGATTCTATTTGTGTGGCTTCAACAGATGATAGAAGCTACCAAATATTAAAAATAACTTCTCCTAAGCAAAACTCAAAATTAATTACAGGTAGAAGAGGACCATTCACTCCTTCTTTTGATAAAAGTTTGAATGGTCTTCCTCTTGTGAACTGTGGATTTGGCTATATAGATGATTTTAGAAAAGTTGATGTTAAAGGTAAGATTGCCATTGTTATGCGGGGCCCTGTAGACGATAAGTCTAATACATTCAGAAAGAAAGTAGACAATGCAATGGAAGCTGGAGCTAAAGCAATAATAATCTATAATCACACCCCCGCCGAACTTATAGCTCCTGGAATCTATGGAAATAACGAAGATCCAAATTCAGTTCAGTTAATCCCAACTGTATTTATAACAAAAGAGGATGGAGAATTATTACTCTCTCTAATTGATAATAACTTAAAGTTAGAGTTTGAAGATGGTGGAGGAGTATCAATTTCAGAGTTTTCATCAATGGGTCCTACTGTTGATGCTTGCTTTAAACCAGAAATATCTGCTCCAGGATCTTCTATATTTTCTACTGTCCCGGGTGGTTATGGAATAGCAAGTGGTACATCAATGGCTTCCCCTATGATTGCAGGATTAGCTGCATTAATAAAAGAAGTACATCCAGATTGGAAAACAACAGAAGTAAAATCAGCTTTAATGAATACCGCAACAATAATTAAGAATCCTTATAATGGAAAACCAATTACATTCCTTCTTCAAGGTGCAGGAGAAGCAGATGTATCAAAAGCATTAAATACTCCTGCTTTAATTGAACCAAGAGCAATTGTAATTGAAGAATCTAATAATACTAAACAGGATTTTACAGTTAAAAACATTTCTACCAATAATATAAACTTTTCTTTAAGCTATGAGCTATTCTTAGATAAAGGAGAGGCCTCCCCAGTATCTATTGAACTAAGTACAAATTCGCTTTCTCTATCTCCTGGCGCAAGTGGAAGGTTTACTGCTAAGTTTAATATTGATAAAACTAAATTTGAAAGAAGTAGAGTGGAAGGAATAATTAAACTAAATGAACTTCATATTCCATTCATTATATTCGAAGATTCAGTTGTAAAAATTGAAGATCAGGTATCAAACATTAAAATTACCCCTAATGAACTTTATTTCACAGAAGATAAACAAACTGATGACATTGAAATATCTTTTAGCTTAAACTATGGATTAAACGTTAAATACGAGGATATGAATATTAATTATAATTATGGTTCTATCAAAATTAAAATAGTAGACGAAACAGGAGAAGAGTGGGGCACCATAACATCACTATCAAATCTTCTTGTAGGTGATTATACAATTCATTGGAATGGAAAGGATAATACTGACAAGTACATATTACCAAAAGGAAAATTCAATATTCAATTTAGTACAGAAAAGTATAATTATGATTCAGGTAAGCAGGTGATACAAGAAGTTAAAGCTGGAGAGGAAACTGTTAATGTTAAAGAATCAATTGTTCCTGAGCCTATTCCTTTGATAATATCTGCATATAAAATAATAGCCCCAAAACAGGAATTTAACTTTGATATATATTTACCTAAAGCAGAAGAAGTCACAGGTATTACATTTAGTCTTCAATATAGTGCTGATAAACTTACATTAAAAAGAGTACTTGAAGGTTATTCTCTTAATGCAGACGGTTCAAAAGTAGAAATTTCTGCAGATATTGATGATTCTATAGGACTTGCTAATATCACAGCTTTGAGAGATTTTGAAAAAGGCGTAAATAGCGATAAAGCAAAAATGTTATCGATTGTTTTCAAACCAATTGAATCTGGAACATTGAAATTTAAACTCAATTCTTGTTATATATTGCTTGAAAATAATGGGAAAGTTAAAGCTCAGCCGATTTACCCTAAAATAAAAGTTAATAAAAATGGTGATTTTCTCTTATCGGATTTGAATAATGATAAAATAGTTGACCAGTATGATTTAATAGAATTTTCTAAAGCTTATGGCTCTAAGTTGGGTGATGGAGAATTTAATGATAATTGTGATTTCAACCAGGACCAGAGCATAGATATTTTAGACTTAATAACTATATCAAATGAGTTTGGTAAAACAATATAGATAAATATTATTTTTGTTAGGGGAGCATTTTAAATGGAAATAAGTGTGTATAAGATTCGAAACGAGAAAAATTATAATCTAATTCTTGGCCAAACTCATTTTATCAAATCAGTACCAGATTTATATGAAGCATTAAGCGAAAGCTCTCCTAACATAAAATTTGGTCTTGCTT
>JAGPKI010000034.1 GCA_018054005.1 Caldisericia bacterium | reverse complement strand
TCATTATTGATGGAGTATGCTTCTCTATGAGAGTAAAAGGAAGTATAGAGAAAGTTTCTGTTCTTGTTGTAATAGGAGTGCTATATAATGGACAAAGATTAGTATTAGCTATTCAATCAGGGGATAAAGAATCAGCTTCAAATTGGAGAGAATTATTTAAAGACTTAAAGAAGAGAGGTCTTGATTCTCAGAACGTAACTCTTGGAATAATGGATGGTCTTCCAGGTCTTGAGAAGGTATTTAAGGAAGAATTTCAAAATGCAAAGGTTCAAAGGTGTCAGGTTCATGTAGCTCGGAATGTATTAGCAAAAGTACCAAAGAAACTAAAGAAGGAGGTTGCAGATGATTTAAGGTCAATATTCTATGCAAGTAGTAAAGAGAAATCATTAAGCTTCTTCTCTAACTTTAAGAGTAAATGGGACAAAGAACTTCCTTCTGCAGTAAAATGTCTTGAGAACTCTTTAGAGTCTTGCTTAACATTTCAATCTTTTCCAGAAGAAGAACGAATCTCTATTAGAACAACAAATATAATAGAAAGACTTAATAAAGAGTTTAAAAGAAGAACTAAACCGATGGAGATATTAGCAGGTGAGCAATCCTGTTATAACATCTTAGTATTTATTGCTTTAAAAATGGAATTATATTGGAAATCTAATCCAATAGGGAGAGTGCAAAAAAATCTACCTTTCTATAAAAGCTTGATGGAGAAAGGAGAAGAATGAATTTACACAAAAAACTTGACAATACCAAACTTTCAAATTGAGTAAAATTAATATTAAAAAGATGAAGAGGGGAAACAAATATTAATAAACTTAGAAAACATTTTGTAATATTGGCAATTATTTCTGCTATCGTTGGAGGATTCTTTAAATCGTCTCTTGCTAAGAATGATGAATTTTCATTATTATATTACTCTTTAGACAATTTCTCTAAAATTGATATTTGCAAAAATGAGATAATAACAAATAAATTGTTTTCGGTGCCGTATAATTCATTGATAGATGATGCAAAGATTTCTAAAGACTACAAAAAAATTGTTTTTGACCTTTACGAATATAATAGAGCTAATTCTGATTTAGAAAGAGAATATATCCATTCATTATGGCTATTAGATATTGGTAAATCGGAATTTATAAGATTATCTTCAGAAAGTTCTGATATTAAAAACATAGACTTTTACTTACCAGACAATGAAAATATAATTATCTTTTCAGTTGAAGAAAATAATCGTTCTTTAATATATACTATAGATTATGATGGATTGAATCTTAAGAGTATAACTCCCTTATACAAAAATTCCATCATTGAATGGATTGAAGTTTCTCAAAGAAATAAAAAATTGGTTTATGCTGTTAAAGAGGAAAATCGAGAAAGAATATTTATTGTAAATTTTGATGGCGCTGATTTATATGAGATTCCAATTAATTGCGAAGAGACAAAATTTGCCCGATACATTTCGCCTGATGAGAATTATCTCCTCTTTTCAGGTAGAGTAGAAGATAAAGATACATTATATCTTGTTGACATATCCAAAGGTAATGTTAAAGAAATCATTTATCAACCTGTTTTCAGCATTTCCTGGTCAGGTGACAGTAGCAAATTTGCTTTTGTTGTGAATATGGGTGAAAATTACAATTACTCCAATGTTTTGTGCTCTTACAATCTTACAAATGAAAGTAAAACTCTCCTAACTCCAAGATACAGATGCATTGAAAATGTAACATGGTATAAAGACAATGAAAATATATATTATATTGCCTGTTATTCTGACAATAAGTCGGCAATAAGAGTAGCGAGTTTTGATGGTAAAAATCACTATGAACTATTAAAAGATTATGCTGAAATAAGAGAGTTTCAGTTTTCACCTGACTATGAGCAAATTGCTATTATTGGCAAGAAATCAAGCGTGAATGACGATGAAATTCTTTTAACTGTAAGTATTAAAAATCCAGAAAAAGAATTAGTCCTGTTTAAATGTATCGAATTTGAGTATTTCAACTGGTTTCCTGATAATGAAAGATTGATTGTTTTTGCTAAAGAAGAAAAAGGAAGGATTAGAAAAGTAAAAATTCGCAAAGATAGTGAGTATTACTCTTTATTTAAAACATTTTCTGATGGAGATACATTTGAATATGAAGATAATTTGAAGGTGTTTTCTCATATATTATTACTAAATTGTCAGAATATCTCATATATAGTTGATAAAAAGGCAGAGTTTAAATATAGAGATATTCATATTATAAAAGAGTATGTACCTTTAGAGCTAATCCCACCAAAAATTAGTGTAAAGTTTCCATCTTCTGACAGGCTACAAAAAATTGATTTTTCAAATATGGTTTTTATGCTTGTAACTCTTATTTTAATTTTATTAGTTGTTACATTAATTCTACTTTATTCAAGGAAAAGATTAGATTAAATAAATAAAGTGCTATTCCTAATAAAATCAATAATTAAGGAATACATGCTTTTCTTCATTTTTTATGTTTGAAGAAGGAATATAATCCTTGGAATCCGTATCAAGTGCGGTTTAACAATACTACTGTCATTACTGAAATCAATTATTGTGGGACCCAGAGCAATTTTTAAAAGTATTTAATTATGGAGGAAGTTTTATTGTTTTCTTTTTGCTATTCAAAGTAAAATCATTATTTCTTATCAAAAAAAGTACCGATAATAATAACAGCTACAAAGAAAGCTGTTATTAAAATATAACAAAAATTTTGTTTGAAAGTTGTTTATTTTCTCCTCTCAATAAATTTTTCAAATGAAAATTCAATTTATATGAATAAATTAAAATCCATAAATCTCAACTAATTTCTTCTTTCTTATAAATGAGTAGTTATTAATTCCTGTATTTTACATACTAATTTAGTGATATTATTCTAAACCTACAAAAACAATTGTAGTTAGACTTTAACGAGTGATTGGATCAATAAATTTAGGATTAGTAAATTTAGCAAGTTCTTAGATATTATTATTGCCCCCATTAATTTAGTTCTTAATATTTGCCTTTAATTGTATTATTTTAGGATTAAGGCTATATAAAAAATATTTATAACATATTTTTGTTTACTCTTAAAAAACAATTTTAGATAAAAAAATAGAAAGAAATGAAGAAATAGCTTTCCATATATAAGAATGGTAAAAAGAGAGTTGAACCACCCATTAGGTGTAAAAGACAGATTTAAAGACTATTAACTGAAACTCTGAGCGATACTATCACGCCACAATGTCTCTAATAAGTGTATCTCTTATATGTCAAAAGCTCTCCTTTTTATAAGGTTTAAAAAATAAACTGTTTATCCCGATAAATACACTCACATAACGTCATACTTTATCCTGCATTCACGATAATAGAGCAAGACACATAATCTATTAATTTAGTGAGGCAATAGGAATATTAGAACTCTAATAAATGCGTGTAACCACATTTAAACCGTAATTCTTCTTTAGTTCCTCCGCCATACTTTCAATAAATGAAACTTGATATGGAGAAATATCTTTAAAGGTAGGGTCTATTGTCTCATCGTTTTTAAACTGTTGAAGAGCATATTTTTTACATCCCTTTATAATATTTGCAATCTCTAAAATATCATCCCTATCAACTATTTTAGGTACAACAGTAGTCCTAAATTCATATTCTATACTACTCTTATTTGAGAGGAGTAGATTTATCGTTTCTCTTACATTGCTAAAACTATCATTAACGGAAGTAGCATAATCATATTTCTCTGGAGAACTTTTAACATCCACAGCAACATAATCAACTAAATTCTCAAAAAGTATTTTAGATAGTGATCCAGGAGATGATCCGTTTGTATCGAGCTTAATTTTAATATTAGGGGTTAGTTTTTTTATTTTTCTCAAAAAGATTGGAAGATTTTCATAGATTGTTGGCTCTCCGCCGGTTACTACAACACCATCAATAAATTTAGTTCTTTTAACTATTTTCTCTATACATTCATCCTCGGTTAAATCTTTTAAATTCCTTAGTCTCTCAGGTAAAACTAAATCAACATTATGACAAAAAGGACACCTGAAATTGCATCCACCAAAGAATAAAACTCCTGAGATAACACCCGGATAATCAATTAAACTTGTGCCGATAAACCCTTTTACCATTCTAAGCAAAGACTTTTAAATTAGATCTCTGTGAAAATTCTTTTTTCTTGCCCTTATTCCAATTCTCCACAGGTCTAAAGTATCCAACTATTCTTGAATAAACTTCTGGTCTGATTATAACTTCTCCAATTTCTTCATCTTTAATTCCATAATTAACTAATTCGGTCTCGGTATGCGGTTTAGGGCAGAAGCTATGTTTGCCATCAAGATAACCATGAACAGGACAAATTGAAAATGTAGGAGTTAAAGTAAAATAGGGTAGTCTATAATTTGAAACAATCTTTTTAACCAATTCTCTACACATTCTAAAGTCATGTATAGCTTCTCCTAAGAAAAGATGAACTACAGTTCCACCGGTAAACAGAGTTTGTAAATCATCCTGATGCTCTAAAACTTCGTATATATCATGCTCCTCATAAACAGGCAAATGAACAGAATTGGTATAATATGGCACTTCACCATCACCGGAAGTAATTATCCTATCGCCAAACTGCTCTCTATCTTTCTTTGCAAGCCTATAGGAGGCACCTTCTGCTGGGGTAGCCTCGAGATTAAACAAATTACCAGTTTCCTCCTGAAAATCTCTTATTATATCACGCATAAAGGTTATAACTTTAATTACCCAGTTCTTTGCTTCTGGATCACCGATCGTTTTACCGAGAAAATTAAGAGAGGCTTCATTCATACCGATAAGTCCTATAGTTGAAAAATGATTAGCCCAATACCTATCAAAGTCTCTCTTAACATTGTTAAGGTAATATCTTGAATATGGATATAAACCACGGTCAGTAAAGTTTTCTATTACCTTTCTCTTTATCTCAAGAGAGGTTTTAGCAAGTTCCATTGCATTTTTAAGATTTGAGAAGAAGTCATCTTCATTTCTTGAAATGTAAGCAATTCTTGGCATATTTATAGTAACAACACCTATTGAGCCAGTTAAAGGATCTGCTCCGAAAAGTCCTCCACCACGTTTCTTAAGCTCTCTTTTATCGAGCATGAGTCTACAACACATTGAGCGGGCATCGTCTGGATTCATATCAGAGTTTACAAAATTAGCAAAATAAGGAACTCCATACTTTGCAGTCATTTCCCAGATTTTTTCTAAGTCCTGCCTTTCCCAATCAAAATCTTTTGTAATGTTGTAAGTTGGAATTGGAAAAGTAAAAATTCTACCCTTTCTATCGCCTTCCATCATAAGCTCAGCGAATGCCTGGTTTATCATGCTCATTTCTTCGGTAAAATCTCCATAGGTTGCATTAAGTTTTTGTCCAGAATAAACGATATTTTTATTTTTAAGATTATTAGGAGGAACTATATCAAAAGTTAAATTTGTGAAGGGTGTATTTCCTGTAATAAATACCTGGCCATTCCTTTTTGCTACAACTGTTTCATTATCAGTATGAACACTCCAAATCACTCCTTTATAGTCAACTACATTTATTTCTTGAATATAATCAGTCTCCGTCTCAGTTAGAGTTATTATATACTGAACCTTTTTTGAAATACCACTGATCTTTCTTTCTTTTGCATTAAAATTATAACCTGCTAATACTGCTATAGCTGATAATCCCTGTAAAATTTCAGGGTCAGTTACAGTTATTCTTTTTCTGGACTTTTCCTGCCAACCATCACCTTTTATATAGGTAGAAAGGAAAAGTCTGGCTTGTCTCTTGCTTAAGTTGAACAGAAATGATGGAATCTTTTTAGATTTAGCATTGAGTAACTCATGAATAGTTTTACTCGAAGTTGGCGAAAGCCTTATATTTGTACAAGTCCCTAAACCAGTTTGATTCCTGGTAGTATAGTCAAAATTGAAATCGTCTAATAGATTTATAATTTCTTCATAATTCTCAGGATGTGCTGTGGCTGACTGATAAATGCTAACTCTATGACTACCATTTTTTTCTATAGTACCTTCAGATAGAATCCATGCTAAAAGCTCTAACTGCTGGTCATTTATAGGAAAATCAGTGTTGCTATTTTCTCCTATGACAGGAATAGAAATAGGAGAACTAAACTCCAATATCTTTTCAATAGGCTCTAATTGATATTTATCTGAATTGAAAACTTTTCTCACTACCCTATGCCTTGGAGATATAAGTTGATTTTGGTTTCTATTTTTAAGGTTATACATATAACCGTTATATTCTTTTACAAAAATATAATTCACTTCTTTTTTCTCTAAAGAGCCATCATTCAAATTGAAAGTGTAAATCTCATCTCCTTCTTTTAAATCATTGTAACCTTTCCAGCCAGAAGGAGTTAAAATTTCTGTATCCTCAGAAAGACATTGAAAACCAACACGAGTTGGAACATTTAAATTAAAGATAAACTCCTGCATAGCCTGTTTTACTTCAGGATAACCCAATTTATCAAAGCGAATAAACGGAGCAAGTAAAGTATCAAAATTACTAAATGCTTGAGCTCCTGCAGCTTCACCCTGAAGAGTATAAAAAAAGTTTACAACTTGCCCTAAAGCAGTTCTAAAATGCTTTGGGGGAGCAGATTCAACTTTTCCTCTAACGCCTCCAAAGCCTCTTTGTAATAAGTCTTCGAGACTCCATCCCACACAATATGGACCAAGCACTCCAAGATCATGAATGTGCAATAAACCGCTATCGTTAGCTATTTTAATTTCTTCAGGGTAAATCTTACTCAGCCAATACTTTGCAACTAATGAACTTGAAACATTAAAATTAAGTCCCTGTAGTGAATAAGTCATATTGGAATTTTCGTTTACTCGCCAATCAGTCTTTTCTAAATATTCATCAACAAGTAGAACAGCAGACTCTTTTGTTAATTCAAGTTCACGTGCTTCTCTTCTTTTTTCTCTGTAAAGTATATAAGCTTTAGCAGTTTCTACGAAGCCGCTCTTTATTAAGATTTTCTCCACTACATCCTGAATTTCTTCTACAGAGGGAATACTGCCTCTTCTAAAAAATTCTTTTTCTAAGATAAATTCAACATTTTTCGCTAATTCTTCTGACTCTTCTACCACTTTAGAAGAATCTGAAGCTTTGCCTGCCTTTTGAATGGCAATCATAATCTTCTCTCTATTGTATGGGACGATACTCCCATCACGCTTTCTTACAAGTCTCTCCATTTGGGGTAACCTTCTTCCTTAAATTATTTAATTCTAATAATAAAATAGCACTATTTTTTTATTAGTTCAATCTTAATTTAACAAGTATTTTGGATAGAAAAGAGTGGATTCTTCAGTTGCTTAAAATACTTCTTCAGGATTACAGGGAGTGGGTGTCCTACTGATTGGAGCAAAGAATCTCATCTTTTACATTTGTCATTAATTAAGAAGTGTATATATTTCTTTATAAATTTATAAATAATAAATAGTTTCTGGATTCCGCATCAAGTGCGAAGTGATAACACTAATGTCATTCAGAGCGATTGCGGGAATCCACAGTAATTGTAATCCTCGAAAGTACACCCACTGTCATCCTCGAAATCTTTTATCGAGGAACCAAAACAGAATAACCTATGTTTTGTCATTATGAAGGTGGATTTTTATGCATTCCTTGTATTTCAAAGAATCACTACAACAAACAAACATTTGAGCATAAGCAAAAAATCTTAGTATAATAGTATTTGGTTTCCCAAATTAATTATAAGATATAACATTTCATGGCATTTCTACCACAACACAAGCATGAAAATAATAATAATCCTTTTCTTTTGCCACTTATATTATTTTGTTTAACTAAACAATTTAATTTCTTTAAATTCAATCTCTTTACTATAGCTTAAGTTTGATTTTAATAAACACGAATAAATTTATCAATTAATTAAAAGGAGGATTAATTTTGGAGTTATTATTTTCGGAGGAATAAATATATATAAATTTATTATTTAAAATTATTTTATTTAATAATAAAAAGGAGTGGTATACTTTAAACTAGTATAACAATTTTCTAAATACAAAGAATATACGAGAATTAAAATAAATAGATAGAAAATAACGAAGGAATTAGAAATAATCATACGAATAAATTTAAAATGTAAAGGGGGGTAAAAATGGAAGAGAAAAAAGAAGAAGAAGGTCTCCAAAAAATAAATTGGGTATCCGAGAGAATGCCAGTTCTGAGAACAGTAAAAAATTTTCTTGTAAAAGAAAAAATATTTGAAGGATTGAAAATAGGTATGTCAATTCACATTGAAGCTAAAACTGCAAATCTTGTTTTTGCTCTTAATGAGGCTGGAGCTAATATTTTTGTAGCTGGAAGCAATACTCTCTCCACTCAGGATGATATAGCATATGTACTTTCAAAGAAAGGTATTAATGTTTTCGCATGGCGAGGTGAAACTGAGGAAGACCACCTTGCAAATTTGCGGAAAGTTCTTGACAATAAACCGGATTTAATAGTCGATGATGGAGGAGATTTAACAGTTCTTCTTTCAAAAGAACTTGAATATAGAGAATTAAATCCTATTGGTGGCACAGAAGAAACAACTACTGGCATTAAAAGAATTACATCCTTAGAATCAGAGGGTCTTTTGAGATTTCCAGTTATTGGTGTTAATAATGCGTCAACAAAGCATCTCTTTGATAATAGGTTTGGTACTGGAGAATCTGTGCTTTCAACAATCATGAATATTACAAACCTCTCCATTGCTACTAAAAATTTAGTCATAGCTGGTTATGGTTGGGTGGGCAGAGGTATTGCTGGCAAAGCAAGAGCATTTGGAGCAAAAGTTTATATCTCTGAGGTAGATCCAGTAAAAGCAATGGAAGCAGATTTTGATGGCTTCTACGTATATTCTATGGATGAAGCTTCCAAAATTGGTGATATATTTATTACAACAACAGGAAATATAAATGTAATTACTCAAAGGCATTTTGAATTAATGAAAGACGGAGCAATACTTTGTAATGCTGGACACTTCAATAAAGAAATTGATGTACAGGCATTAAACGACTTTTCTTCTTCTAAAAGAATTATAAAACCTAATATCGATGAATATTTTCTATACAATGGTAGGAGATTATATCTGATTGGCAAAGGAGATATAGTTAATTTAATAGCAGGGGATGGAAAACCTGCAGAAATAATGGATTTATCTTTTTCTCTTGAAGCTTTATCTCTTGAATATTTAGTTAGAAATCGCGGTGGATTTATCCCAAAACTTTATGCTGTTCCTAACTCAATTGATTTGAGAATAGCAGAATTATACTTAGGTGCGCGAGGAATAAAAATTGACAGGCTTGATCAAACACAAAAACAATATCGCTCAAGTTGGCTCTAATCTAAAAAGTTTAGCTTTAAGATATAGGTCCTATCCTCGTAACATAAAAGCTTTTCTATTAAATGTTATATTTTCTTCTCTTGGATCTGGTATATATGAAGTTCTAATAAGTCTTTATCTTTTAAGTATAGGATATTCTGAAACATTTGTTGGTCTATTTTTTTCAATAGGTGCAATTTCCTTGGGGTTATTTGCAATTCCAGCTGGAATAATATCTGATAAAATTGGCAGGAAAACGTCTTTTATTATTTCGAGAATAGGTATGATTATTTCGCTTTTTCTTTTAATAACTTTTGTTAACTCCGTTGTTATTCTTTTAAGCATTGCACTATTCAATATATTCCAAGTTTTTTATATTGTATCTTCGGCTCCTTTTATTGTTGAAGTTGTTCCCATGCAACACAGAGTAAGAGTGTCAAGCATCATTTTTTTTACCTCTTTTATTGCTATGACTGTAGGCAATCTTTTAAGCGGAACATTATCGTCTATTTATGGAAAAACATTTTCGGTTTCACAGAACAGCCCTCAAGCAATAAGATTTAGTCTTTATTTTTACATTATTTTATTAATAATTTCTCTAATTTCTATTCTAAGGATAAGAGAAATTCCAAAAACAAAAATTGAATCAGTCTCAAGTTTTTTACGTTTAAGTGATTTAAACTTAAAGAATTTCTCTTTCTTGAAAGGTATTATTGTTGTTTTAATAGCAGCAACCATTGTAAATTTGGGAGCTTCTTTTATCCTTCCTTTCTTTCCAATTTACTTTAAAAGTAGGTTTAACATAAGCACACAGTACATAGGACTACTTTTTAGTCTTTCAAATATTCCCTTAGCTTTTGCGTCACTTTTAAATGATAAAATCGTTAAACGTTTTGGGATGAATAAAAGTATAGCTTTGTGCCAATTTTTAGGTGCTCCGTTTGCTTTACTTATGGGTTTTCCTCTTGGGTTTCACATTACTTATTTTGCATTTGTTATGCGAAAAATCTTTCTAAATTTTTATGGTCCAATTTGGGATAACTTTCTTATGGGTCTTGTTCGAAGCGAAGATAGAGGTAAAGCTTTGGCGTTTATTAATTTATCAATAAATATTTTTAGTGGTATAGGAACAGCTATTTCAGGATATTTCTTTAAAGCAAACTTATATTTATATCCTTTTCTTATAGCTTCAATATGTACTTTTATAGCTGCATTAATATACTACAATTACAAACCTGACAACTCTGCATTACGCTTTCAGTAATCCTAAGAGAGCGTATTTATATTTTTGTCTCGCAAGAATCTCATCTTTTCATTATACTTATAAAAATTGGTCTGGATCCCCAATCAAGTTGGGGATGACAGAAGTCTTGTTATACCACACTTGATACAAAAACACTTTTTGTCATTCAGATCGATTGCGGGAATCCAGGAAGTATTTTTACATTCCCATGTAAATGGGAATCCAGGAATAAAAGAGTCTGGATCCCCAATCAAGTTGGGGATGACAGTGGAGTAGTTTTCGGGGATGACAGTTTGTGTGGTTTTTGAGAATGTCGGTGGGTGTGCTTTCGATGATGACGGTGGACGTACTTTCGAAGATGACAGTTACTATGGATCCTCGCTCAGGTAAAGGATAACAGCTACAATGGATTCACCATGAATTCCTGCAAAAGCAAGGATCACCGTGAGTCTACATTCGGGAAAGACAAATACAGAGATTTCTTAGGATATATGTTATAACACTGCACTTTAACACCGAATAGCATTTCTGCCGCAATAAGGTATAAAAATAATATCTTTTCTCCTTTCGCGTACATCTTGCATAGCTAAACAATCTAATTTCTTTGCTAAATGTAATTTCAAAGTTTTTAAGTTATTATTTTCTGAGGAAAACAACAGAAAACCAATAATATACAGGTAACCAATAATATTAAACAAGTGGAATGGTGAGATAAGTAAAAACAAAAAATAATAGAAAAATATAACAATAAAAGTTATAACTCTATAAAATATAAGAGCATAAAAGAAAAATAAATTTAATATTTGGAGGAATAATATTGAAGACACCTTATTTAAAAGTAGATCTGCAGAAGATAAAGAATAACGTGAAAGTAATTAACGATTTATGTAAGAAAAATTCTCTTGATTTAACAGTAGTAACAAAAGTAGTCGAGGGGGAGCCAGAAATTGTAAAAAATATCAGAGAAGTGGTAAGTTCAATTGGTGATTCAAGAATTTGTGATATAAAAAAGATGCATAGAAACGGAATAAACGGTAATTTTATGCTTATACGTTCACCATCAATTAGTGATGTTAAAGATGTGATTAAATATTGCGATATATCTCTTAATACTGAAATTGAAGTTTTGAAGAGTTTAAGCGAGACGGCAAGTGCTAAAAACACTTCGCATAAAGTAATAATTATGCTTGAGATGGGCGATTTAAGAGAAGGAGTTCTTTTAGAAGATTTCGAAGGTTTCCTTTTTGAGGCTATAAAGTTTAAAGGTATTAATATAATAGGGATAGGTGCAAATG
>JAGPKI010000169.1 GCA_018054005.1 Caldisericia bacterium | reverse complement strand
CCTGCTTAGTATTATTGGACTTTTCAATAACAATTGCTCTTGGTTCAATTAAAGCAGGAGTATTTAATGCTTTTGATACATCTGCTTCTCCTGCACCTTGAAGAAGGAATGTAATTGGTTTTCCATTGTAAGGATTCTTAATTATTGTTGCGGTATTCATTAAAGCTGATTTTACTTCTGTTGTTTTCCAATCTGGATGTACTTCTTTTATTAATGCAGCTAATCCTGCAATCATAGGGGAAGCCATAGATGTACCACTAGCTATTCCATAACCACCCGGGACAGTAGAAAATATAGAAGATCCTGGAGCAGATATTTCTGGTTTAAAGCAAGCATCAATTGTGGGACCCATAGAGGAAAACTCTGAAATTGATACTCCTCCACCATCTTCAAACTCTAACTTTAAGTTATTATCAATTAGAGAGAGTAATAATTCTCCATCCTCTTTTGTTATAAATGCAGTTGGAATTAACTGAACTGAATTTGGATCTTCGTTAGTATAAACTGCTGGAACCATAAGCTCAGAAGGAGTATGATTGTATATTATTATTGCTTTAGCTCCTGCTTCCATTGCATTTTCTACTTTTTCTCTGAATGTAAGTGGTTTGTCATCAATTGGTCCTCTCATAACAAGGGCGATTTTATCTTTAACATCAACTTCTCTAAAATCATCTATATAGCCAAATCCGCAGTTCACAAGAGGAATGCCATTCAAGCTTTTATCAAAAGGAGGGGTGAATGTTGCTCTTCTACCTGCAATTAATTTTGAGTTTTGCTTAGGAGAAGCTATTTTTAATATTTGAAAGGTTCTGTCATCTGTTGCTCCAACAGCAATTGCATCTTCTGAGTTTGCAAGAGATCCACTGGTCCAGCATAAAACTTTTCCTCTTGAACCCCAATCTCCAAAGCCAGCAACCACAATCACTCCTGCTTTTGTTGCATTTTTAATAGCAGTTGCATGAGCATATCCACCTTTTGATTCAAATGGTCCTGGTGAAGCAAGAGATAAGTTAATTACATTACATTGATCTTCAACAGCTCTATCAATAGCAGGAACCAAATTTACTGCTCCAAGACTTCCTCCATTAAAAACTTTATAAATCATAAAACTTGCCTCATAAGCCATTCCTCTTTGATAGACTTCACTTCCTTTTCCGCCAATTATACCAGCAACATGTGTGCCATGCATTTCAAAGTCAGAGAAATCCTCATTATTATTTACAAAATTATATCCACCTTTTATTTTCCCCTGCTCAGAAAATTCAAGATGATCTTTATCCAAACCACTATCTATAACTCCAACAAGGACTCCTTTGCCAGTTATTTTTTGGGTAGAAACTCTCTCCCAAACTCTCTTTGCTCCTGTTGTATCTGCAGCAATTGCTCGAGTAGCATAAAAAGTAAATCTATCATCGTAAATCTTTTTTACATCTGGTATTTTAAGAAGCTTAGAAACGTCTTTACCAATAATGTCTATTAAAACTGCATTTATAGAAGTACTACACCTTTCTTTAAATTTAAAGTCTATATAATTTTTTCTCATATTTGATAATATTTGATCCTGTTTTAGTGCTAAATTTAACTTATATTTTTCGTCGAGGTTAGAAAGATTAAAATTTTCACCTTGAAAATAATTCTCAGTTTCAAATTTTTTTAAACTATATACTACTGCTGGATCATCTTTAAACTCAACAATTACCGGAATTCTTTTATAAGTATTTAAGGATTCATTGAGAAAGAGCGAATCAATCTTTTCTTCTTCTTGAAAACCAATTACAGAACCAGAGTTAATAGATAGAACAATCACAAAGCTTAAAATTATTGTTAAAAGCTTCTTCATATTTATCCTCCTCTAAAACATAATTAAATCTTATCATTAATAATATAAAAATAAAGACTACGAATTAACTTAAGAACAAATTATTTGTTACTATGGAACTGAAATATAGATTCTATCAATACAGTAAATTATTCTTAAAAAATAAATTTCTTTGATACTAATTATTCTTTAATATTTCATGGCATTTCTGCCACAACAAGGCATGAAAATAATGACTTTAATCCTTTTGTATGCTTCTTGTAGAACTTAGCAATTCAATTTCTTTACTAAATATAATTTTATAATTTTGGAGTTATTATTTTCAGAAGGAATCAAACTACTTATTCAAAAGTTTCATATTGAATTATAAAAGGAATGAATCCTTCATCTATTGTTTTATAAGCCTCTTCGTCGGTTGAAACCTTTCTAATAAGTGATTGCTTATCAGAAAAGCCAAGCACATCAATAAATGTTTCAAACATTCCTTTTGGAAACGAATAAACAAATAGATGTCCTTCAAAAATTGAAAATATTGGTTCAAACTCAATTATTTCACCCTTTGAGGTTTCTTTTGTCTTAAGCATTCCAGACTTAATGAGTTTGTTTGCATATATCTCCCTTGCAGAGGCAGACCTCTCAAGCAATTTTGATACTTCTCTAAAAATTAATGGAGCGCTTTGAGTCATTATTTTTCTTGAAACATCCAATTTTACCCACCATAGATCATAGCTTAAAAGAGATTCTCTTTTTGTAACTTCACTTGTCTTACCTACATACATATTCCTTATATATAAAAGGTCAGGATAATCAAAAATTGCGTTAGGCTTTTCCTTGGGGCAATTCTCTGAAGAATAACTTTCTTCAAAGATAAGTTTTTCTT
>JAGPKI010000033.1 GCA_018054005.1 Caldisericia bacterium | reverse complement strand
TTTGCAGGTATTTGCAAATCTATCGGATCTATACTGTCACAACCTTTATCAAAAACAACAACCCAATAGTTAGCATCAGCAGCCGGTTCAGCCTTTAATATGCATCCACATATCCATTCACATGGTTGTTCTTCTGAACAACATGGTTTTCTGTCTGGGTATGCCCACCATTGTGAAACAACATTATTAGATGTATTGAATACTACAGTTATGCATCCTAAACCGGTTGGTACGGGATGCTCAAATTGGTTATAGTAATCAAGTATATTTATACCGAGATTTCCATCTAATAAATCAGCTGGGAAATTAAGAACATGAGTAAATATTGGATCGCCAGATTCACAATTTTCTTTAATGTTTACCTGATAGTAGTCATTATTATCAGGCTGAATTGTCATCCGAACAAGACAAGCACAAATTTTCTTTACTTCTTCCTCGCAATCACACTTAAACGCAACCTTTGCAACATCAGGGCAGCATGGAACTTTTACTTCTTGAGACTCCGGATAAAACTTACACCTTTCATTCATAGGAACTACCTTATAAGTTGCAGGACAAGGAAGCTTACAATCTGTATCAAATACACCATTTAAATTTGGTGAACCAGATGTGACAACATTGCCAGCTGCATCATAAATGTTAATTGTAGTGCCCTTGATACAATTTATAGGCACATTAATAACAATTCTTCCTTTAATTCTTTCTGGACATGGGAAAATTAGTTCTGCTATCATCCTATCAGCATACCAGTTTATCTCTTTTGCATTTAATTCTTCTCCAGTTACTCTTAAAGGAATCAAGGTTCTACCATTATCAATAAATGGAACTACATTTGGATTATACGGGTCTATCTGCTTAGAAATTCCATTAACTTTATACATTTTATTACCAATCTGAAATTCAATCTTTTTACCCTCTTTTGTTACTATTGTTACTAATTTGTTTGTTCCATCCCAAAAGATTTCTCCACCAACTTCTTCAATAACATGCCTTATGATTAAGAAGGTTCTATCCCATCTTAAAATTGGCGCAGTGAGCATTGGACCTTTTTGTTCACCATTTACCCAGTAATAGATATTACCAATCTTGAATTGTAAATTTAATTCACATTCATCTTCCGGTGGTTCAGATGAACAAGTTGGAATTGCACAAGCTTCTATTGACCTTGCAATCTCCACATTCTTTTCATCCAATGCCCTTACGTAATAACAATACTTAACTCCTTCTTTAAGTCCTTTTGTATCTTTGTAGGTAGTTTCTTTGATTGGAAAATCAGTTAAAGGCATACTTACTTCATTTCCTTCACCTTCACCACGATAAATGTAATACCATACTGCTCCTTCTACTTTTTCCCACTCAAGAAGATTATATCCACATTCACCAGAAGCTTTAAGAATAAAAGTGGACAAACCTTGAACACTTAAAGTGAGATTTGATAATAAAAGAGCAGTGATGATAAGAAACGAAAAAAACTTGTTAATTCCTTTCATACATCCCTCCTTTTAAAAATTTTATTTAATAAAAGTTTGATTCTTTTAGTAAATATTAAAATTAAAATAGCTGGTTCAACTTAAATTAAAATATTATTTTTCATTAGAATTTTTCTAAACTACAGCATTGGTAGATTAATTCAAAAGAAAAAATATAATTTAAAATGAAGTTAAGTTTTAATTATATGAGCGAGGTTTTTATCATTTGAAAGACGTAAGACAGCATTGATGATTAGAGAATCAATATTAATTTTTACTAAATTGGTATATAACAGGAAAATATATTATACCGATAGAAAGGATTTGTTTTAAGTAAGCGTGCTTATTCAGAAATTTAAAGAGGTTTTATATTCCGTTCTTCCAATCACTATCATAGTGTTGGTTTTAAACTTTACTCTTACGCCAATGGAAGCAGAATTGATCATAAGATTTATTATTAGTTCAGTGTTGGTTATTTTTGGGTTAACTCTTTTTTTAGTTGGGGTAGATATCAGCATCATACCAATTGGTAATTCAATAGGTTCAACTATAATAAAGTCAAATAAGATATGGATAATTGTTATAATTGGATTAATCATTGGTTTTTTTATATCATTTGCTGAGCCAAATCTTCAGATTTTTGCCAAGCAGATAGAATTAGTTACATCGGGTATAATTTCAAAAAGCAACGTTGTAATGATTGTATCATTAGGAATAGCATCAATGTTTTGTGTAGGACTTATTAGGATCATTTATAACTTTCCATTTCGCAAGTTATTATTAATTACTTATGGTATTATATTTATTATTGCGTTATTTACATCACCAGAATTTTTAGCAATATCTTTTGATGCTTCAGCATCAACAACTGGAGTTTTAGTGATTCCAATTATTTTAGCTTTTGCAACGGGAGTTTCGAAATTAAAAAAAGATAGCAAAGCCTCTGAAAAAGATAGTTTTGGCTTGGTTGCTATAGCTTCTACAGGCGCAATTATGTCAGTTATGATAATGAGTATCATATCAAAAACTGATAAAGTTACCGGAACTCTTAATAATATTGAATTAGTATCAACACCAACATCAATAATAGGACCGTTTATTCAAAAGTTACCAGCCATAATCGGGGAAGTTATTGTTGCCATAACTCCTATCATAGTTATATTTCTTATATTTCAGAAATTTTCGCTTAAATTATCAAGATCAGCTGTTAGAAAGATTTTATTTGGTTTGTTGTTCACTTTTGTTGGATTAACAATGTTTTTATTAGGAGTAAATGCAAGCTTTATCATGGTGGGAAATATAGTTGGATATAAGCTGGCTTCCATTGACAACCATATGTATGTTATTCTATTAGGATTTATATTGGGTATTGTTACTATACTTGCTGAACCTACTGTTAATGTGCTAACTCACCAAATTGAAGATGTTACGAGTGGATCTGTAAAAAGAAAAGATGTAATGATTGCATTGGCTTTAGGAGAAGCTTTAGCAGTTACATTATCTATAGTAAGAATTTTAATTCCAGAAATACAATTATGGTGTTATCTGCTTCCTGGTTATATTATTGCAATAGTTATGGCTTACTTTGTTCCTGAACTATTTGTGGGAATTGCATTTGACTCAGGTCAAGTTGTATCTGGACCAATGACTGTTACATTTATCTTGGCATTTACACAAGGAGCTGCCGAAGCGATAGAATCTGCAAATGTTTTAGTGGATGGATTTGGAGTTGTTGCAACTATTGCAATGACTCCATTAATTGTGACTCTAATCTTAGGTTTTATTTTTAAATTAAAATCCAAAAAAGGAGGCATAAATAATTTTGAATAAAAACTCTGAAGAATTTGAATTAGAGTTAGTATGCGTGATTGTAAACTTTGGATTGGGCAGTAGATTGGTAAAAACTGCTAAGCGACATGGTATTTCTGGAGGAATAATAGTCTTCGGAAAAGGAACCGCTAGGAGTCATCATGTTTTGGATTTAATGGGACTCTCTGATATAAGAAAAGAGGTTGTCTTTTTAATAACTGATAAAACAACTGCCCATAAAGCTTTAGAAGATATTAATAGAGAATTTGAGCTATATAAGCCAAATCACGGAATAGCTTTTACGACTTCCATTTGTAATATTTTTGGGAAAAAGAATATTAGATGTGAAAATAATATAAGTGTGAGAGGTAAGGATAATATTATGTATCATTTAATTACAATAATAGTGGATAAAGGTAAAGCTGAAGAAGTTATCGATGCAGCAACCAAAGCGGGTTCAAAAGGTGGCACCATAATTAATGGTAGGTGGTCAGGAATTAGCGAAACTACCAAGTTTTTCTCAATGGAAATTGAACCAGAGAAAGAGTTGGTCATTATTTTATCGGAATCTGAAATGACTGATTCAATTGTTTTATCTATAAGAGAAAAATTAAGAATTGATGAACCAGGAAATGGTATTATTTATATTCAAGAAGTAATTAAAACTTACCCTGACATCTCTATTTAACATCTCTTTGTATTTCTGCCACAATAATGCATGAAAATAATAACTTCAATCTTTTTCTTGTGCCTCTTATGTAATCTTGTATAACTGAACAATCTATTTTTAATCTTATAATTTTGGAGTTATTATTTTTGGAGGAAGAATTAGGTTATGTTTCACAGATATGTTTGGATATTCAAGAAGATTTTCAGAGAGATTAAAAGTGATGAATGATTCTGGAAAATTATAAAAACAATGAAAATACCGTACACTATAATTATTTTAGCTCCATTTTAAATCAACAGATTTAATGAAATCCAAAAAATATACTTTCTATCCATTTTGTCTAATCGTTCTAATTAATTGGACAGTTTTTTATAAAATTAAGAATATGAATAAGGGAGTAAAAAAAAGATAACAAATTTTTATTGTATTTACTAATACATTAAGAAGATTAGGTTTTAGCATCTTTCTAATTATTATTCTTAGTATAATTTCTTTGGGGAATATATAAAACTAAAAGATACATTCATTATAAATTTTGTTTCCTTTTAAAAATTGCAAAACAACTTTTAAAATAGTTATTTCTATGTTTGAGTCTAAAATTTGAGAAAACAAATAAATTTTTAATAGTTTATTTGAGTAATACATAAAAGTTGAAATTTGTTGTCTATAAAATATAATATTAAATGTTTTGCCCTGCTTTTGTTATGGTTGCTTTTAGCAGATAAAACAAAAGCTTTAAAATTAAATTTAATCCATAGGGAGGTTTTTTAAAAAGTGAGAGCATACGAAGCAGTTTTTATTTTTGATCCTGAGCTTTCAGAAGATTCAGTAGAGCAACTGAAAGAAAGGATTGTTAATACAATCAATTCAAGTGGAAATCTTTTAGGAATAGATATTTGGGGTAAAAGAAAGTTAGCCTACCCAATAAATAAAAAATTAGAGGGTATCTATTATATATTTGAATTTATGGGCGATGCAACTTTACCAAAGGAACTTAAGAGATTAACCACTATTACAGAATCTATAATACGTTCGATGATTGTTGTCAATGAAAAAAAGACAAAATTCGAAGTTAGTAAAGAAGCTACTGAGGTTGGTTCTTCAATAAAAATGAAAGATTCAGAAGAAGAAAAAGAAGATACTTCTGAAATTACTACTTCAAAAGTAGAATTAGAAGATTCTAATGATTTTATAGGATCTGATAGTATAGAAAGCGAAGAAAGCGTAGAAATAATAGAAGAAGATAACCTTAAAGGAGAATAATAAATGCTTAATAAAGTTATGTTAATTGGTAGACTTTGCGCTGATCCAGAAACAAGATTTACCACTTCTGGTTTACAAACTTCGAGCTTTAGAATTGCTGTAGATCGTAAGTTTAAAAGTAGCAGTGGAGAGCTCAAACAAGATACTCTTTTTGTAAAGGTTGTTACTTGGGGAAAAGTTGCGAAGAGAGTTAGTGATTTTTTAGGAAAAGGCTCTCTTGTTTATGTTGAGGGCAGATTACAAATTAGAGCAGCTGATTTGAATGGTCAAAAAACATGGTTTACTGAGATTGTTGCGAATACTATCATGTTTTTAGATAAAAAAGCCCCAATAGATTCAATAAAACAGAACGAAATATCAGAAGAATATGAATTTGTGCCAGAAGAAATAGAAGAAATATCTTAATTATTTTTAGGAGGAAAATATGAGTTCAGGAGAAACAAAAACTCAACCAACAAGAAGAAATTTTCTTAAACCGAGAAAAAAAATATGTTGTTTTTGTGCAAATCCTAATTTGAATATGGATTATAAAAATATTGATCTGCTTAAAAGATTTATTAGTGATAAGGGTAAGATCTTGCCGAGAAGAGTAACAGGAGTTTGCGCAAAACATCAAAGGAGAGTTGCTCAGGCAATTAAACGTGCTCGTGAAGTAGCTCTTTTACCTTTTGTGGTTAAATGAATTTAATAACTGTCGTTTTAAAGCAAGATGTAAAAGGTTTAGGTCGAAAAGGTGAATTAGTCAAAGTAAAAGAAGGTTATGCACGCAATTATCTAATTAGGAATGGAATAGCTGAAAAAGTTAATGAATCTTCTAAAAAAGCCATTGAACATGAGAAAAGGATCCAGCTTGAGAAACTTGGACGAAAAGAAGAAGACGCTAAAATCTTAAAAAGAGAATTAGAAGATAGCTATGTTATGATTATATATGAACGAGCGGGTAGAGAGGGAAAGTTGTTTGGTGCTGTCACTCCAGAGATTATAGCTGATAGGTTAAAGAAAGATAAAAATATTGAAGTTGATAAGAGAAAAATAATTATTGATGTTCCAATAAAGTCGGTGGGAGTTCATTCTGTGACAATTAAACTTTATAAAGGTATTACAGCAAAAATTAAAGTGAACGTAAAGGAAGGGAAAAACCAATAAATCTATGATGAATATAGCCCCACCAAGCAGTTTAGAGGCAGAGCAAGCAATTTTAGGTTCTATGCTTATTGATAGAGATGTGCTTCTCAAGCTTGAAAGTATTTTAAGCCCAGATGATTTTTATGATCAAGGCAATAGGTTAATTTATGAAGTTATGCTTGACCTTTCGAGAAGAGGAATTCCTATTGATATCGTTACTTTATCAAACGAATTAAAGGGAAGAGACCTTGTTGAAAAAGTTGGAGGTATAGATTATATTATTCAACTTGCATCAAATGTTCCAACAACTGCCAATTTTGAATATTATTCAAATATTATTAAAGATAAATCTATTAGAAGAAAACTCATAAAGGTTGGCAATACTATATTAGGTTTTGATTTTAATAGTCAAAAAAGCGCAGAAGAACTACTCGATAAGGCAGAATCTCTTATTTTTGATTTGTCTGAATCAAATAGACCTCTTAACTTTTATCATGTTCGAGAACTATTGCCTGATTGCTTTGAGAGGATTGAAGCTGCCTATAGGAAAAAAAGTGGTATATCTGGTGTTAGATCGGGCTTTACTCGTCTTGATGAATTGACAGCTGGTTTTCAAGATGGAGATTTAATAATAATTGCGGCAAGGCCATCAGTAGGAAAGACATCATTTGCGCTAAATTTAGCTACAAATATTGCTCTTAACGAAAATATTCCTGTTGCTATATTTTCCCTTGAAATGTCAAAAGAGCAGGTAGTCGAAAGGATGATTTGCGCTCATGCAGAAATAGATTTAAAGAGTTTAAGAACAGGAATATTTTTAGATGAAGCATGGGAGAAGATTAGCAGTACTATAAGTGTATTTTATAATACACCTATATTTATAGATGATTCACCAGATATTTCTGTTCTTGAAGTTAGGTCAAAAGCTCGAAGATTATTAGCCGAAAAGGGAAATTTTATCTTAATACTCGATTATCTCCAGCTTATGCATAGCGATGAACGTGTGGAAAATAGGGTACAGGAAATTTCTAAAATATCAAGACAACTTAAAAATCTCGCAAAAGAACTTAAAATACCAGTCATTGTTTTGTCTCAGTTAAGTAGAGAAATAGAAAAGAGGCAAGATAAAAAACCACTTCTTTCTGATTTGAGAGAATCAGGTGCTATTGAGCAAGACGCCGACGTGGTAATGTTTCTTCATAAACCGAAAGAAGAAACCAATGAAAAGGATACTATCTCCCTTTATCTTGCAAAACAAAGAAATGGTCCTACAGGGAAGGTAGATTTAATTTTTGAAAAAAGTTTTACTAAGTTTATTGAGAAACATTAAGATTAATTTATAAATTAAAATAAATAGGAAAAAATAAATAGGAGGAATTAATGAAAAGAATTTTAGTAACAGGTTCAGTGGGGCAAATAGGCTCGGAATTAACCCCTGCTTTAAGGGATCGCTATGGTAGTGATAATGTCATAGCAGGTGGTCACAGGACAAAACCATCCAAAGAACTTTTAGATGGTGGTCCATTTGAAATTGTGGATTGTGGAGATCTTAACCAGTTGACTGAGGTAATTAAGAAATATAATATCGGAACAGTTTATCATCTTGCAGCTATTTTATCAGCAGTTGGAGAAAAAAATCCTCAGTTAGCATGGAGTGTTAATATTAATGGTCTTTATAATGTTTTGGAGGTTGCAAGAGAATTTAATTTAGCTGTTTTTGTTCCAAGTTCAATAGCAGCATTTGGTCCAAGCACACCAAAAATTAATACTCCTCAAGATACTATTCAAAGACCTACAACTATTTATGGTGTTACAAAAGTATCTGGCGAGCTACTTTGCGACTATTATTTTAAGCGTTTCGGTATAGATACTCGAGGTGTAAGATATCCAGGAATTATATCTTATGTTACACCTCCTGGAGGGGGAACCACAGATTATGCTGTAGAAATTTTTTATGAAGCAATTCAGAATAAGCATTATACATGTCCTTTAAAGAAGGGTACTTCTCTTGATATGATGTACATGCCTGATGCCATTAAAGCAGCAATAAATCTCATGGAAGCAAATCCAGATAAATTAATTCATAGAAATGCTTTTAATGTTACAGCAATGCAACTTAAACCTGAAATTCTAGAAGAATCTATAAAAAAGTATATTCCTGAGTTTAGAATGGATTACGAAATTGATCCTTTAAAACAAGGTATTGCTGATTCCTGGCCAGATTCTATGGATGATTCTTGTGCAAGGGAGGAATGGGGATGGAAGCCAGATTATAATCTTGAATCTATGACGAAAGATATGTTAGATAAGCTTTCAATAAAACTTTTAAAAAATTAAAATTAAATGGAGGTAAAAAAATGTCAGTTGAAAAATTAAAAAAAGTTTTATCCAATGAATTAGATGATTTAAAGGAAAAAGGAACACTCAAAGGAAAAGAGACTATTGTTTCCGGTGTTAAAAGAGGTGATTCAGAGAAAGGTACGAGGTATTTTCTTTTAGATTATCCAGGGAAAGAATTTATTAGATTAAATTCAAATTCTTATCTCGGGATGTCTATAAGGGAAGAAGTAATAAAAGCCGAAGAAGAAGCAGCAGAAGTTTATGGAGCTGGACCAGGAGCAGTAAGGTTTATAAGTGGAACATTTAAAGGTCATATAGATCTTGAAAATCGTTTAGCATCATTTCACGGTAGAGAATCTGCAATGTTATTCAGTTCAGCATATACTACCGTAATGGGAACATTAGCACCATTAATAACAGACGAGACAATAGTTATAAGTGATGAACTTAATCACAACTGTATAATCAATGCTATAAGGCTTTCTCGACCCAAAAATAAAAGTATATATAAACATCTTAATATGGAAGGTTTAGAAGAAGAGATTAAAAAGACAATAGGCACCTGTAAGCGACTTATCATTGTAACAGACGGGATCTTTAGCATGAGAGGAGATAATGCTCCCCTAAATGTTATTATGGATATAGCAAAAAAGTATGACTCTTCCTTTGAAGAAAATATAATTGTGGTCGTCGATGATTCTCATGGAGTTGGTGCTTTTGGAAAGACTGGAAGAGGTACAGAAGAATACACTGGAGCAAAGGTAGATTTACTTATTGCAACGCTTGGTAAAGGTCTTGGCGTAAACGGTGGCTATGTTGTTGGCGATTCAGTGATTACTCAATACTTACGTGAAAAAGCTCCTTTTTACATCTATTCAAATCCTATTACACCCCCAGAGGCAGCAGCAGCGCTTAAAGCTTTAGAAATACTTGATAGCCCTGTTGGAATTAAGCTTCTTGAGCATTTAAGAAATGTGACAAATCGTCTTACAGATGGTTTAGTTAATTTAGGTTATGAAACTATAATGAGTGAACATCCAGTTGTTCCTTTAATGGTTCGTGATACTAAGAAAACTGCAGATCTTGTTGCTTACCTTAAAGAAAATGGTGTACTCGCAACTGGACTTAATTATCCTGTTGTTCCAAAGGGTGATGAAGAAATACGTTTCCAGGTTTGTGCGGATCATACAGAAAACGATATAGACTATGTATTAGGAGTGCTTAAAGAATATAAACAGAGTAGAGGATAGTGAAGACAAAACCCAAATTAATTTTTACTATATTTTTTTTAGTGGTTACTCTCGCTGGTTGCAAAGCTAGCGAGAGTAACTTAATAAATGTTCCCGATGTTAGAGGGAAAAATATAGAGTCTGCTCAAGAAGAGCTTACAAAATTAGGGCTTAAAGTAGAGACAGTAGAAGGTGAATATTATGCTTCTGTTCCATCAAATTATATAGTTACGCAGAGCCCATATCCATTTACAAAAGTTAAACCAGGTAGAAAAATAAAACTTATAATAAGTAAAGGTATAGCAAAAGTTATTGTTCCTGACATAACAGGACTCTCTTTTTCCGAAGGACGAGAAAAGCTTGCTGAAAAAAAATTGAAAGTAGGTAATATTACTGAAATTGAGGGTGAACCACCATATGGAGTTATATCTTTACAAAATCCTCCTCCAGGATCTGAGATATCTTTAGAGTCTTATGTAGATATAACTGTTACAATTTCCAAACCTCAAACTGTTCCAAATCTTATCGATGTTCATTTCGAAGAAGCAAAAGAAATAATTACAAAAAATGGATATGTTCTTGGAAGGGTTATTTTTAAAGAAAGCAGTTTCCATCCTAGGGGGGTAGTTATTCAACAAGAGCCTATTCCTTTCTCAAAAGCTGAATCAGGGTCAATCATTAATTTGATTGTTAATGAAAAACCATAAGCTTGGAGCATCACTGCTTTCATTAGATTTCCTTTGTTTGGAAAAAAGAATCAAAGATCTTATAAATTTCGGTATAGATTTCTTCCATATTGACATAATGGATGGAAATTTTGTTCCAAATCTGTCCTTTTCAGCAAAATTTGTTGAATCAATCAGGGTAATTTCCCCAAAGACACCAATTGATATTCACTTTATGGTTACCGAGAAAGCTTTTTTTAATATAATTGACCAATTTACCGTTTTCAAGCCAGAATTTATAACAGTACATAGAGAGGTAATCAGTGATTTAAAATATGTTAAAGGAATGCTTACGAAAAAAGACATAAAAATGGGAGTTGCATTAAATCCAGAAATTGGTATTGATAGTATTACAGATGCTATTGATTATATTGATCTTGCTTTACTAATGAGCGTTAAAGCCGGGTTTGGAGGGCAAAAATTTATTGATAGTACTTTCAAAAAAATCGAGGATTTATCATCATTAAAAAGAAATTTTTTAATAGAGGTAGATGGGGGTATTGATCTACCAATTTCATTGAAACTTAAAAATTATGGTGTAGACTTAATAGTTGTCGGTACAAATTTAGTAAATTCGAAAGATCCTGAAGGATTTATTAAAGCTTTCAAAAATCATTAAAAATGAAAAAAATTCTTATTTTTGGCTCCGGAGAGAGAGAAGAAAAATCTTTTTATAATAAATTTTTGAATGAAGAAAATATTCTAATCGTAGCTGTTGATGGTGGAGCAAATTCATTATTTGAATTAGGCAGGATCCCGGATATTTTAATTGGCGACAATGATTCAATCAGGAAAGAAGTTTTAGAAAAACTTAGAAATAGCCATACAAAGATATTTAATTATCCAAGCGAAAAAAACTATTCAGATTTTGAACTTGCCTCTGATTATATAATTAACAATGAGGAAAGATCAGATATTTTATTATTTAATATGTTTGGAAAAAGGATCGATCAACTTCTTTTTAACATAGAAGTTTGCAAAAAACTCACAAATGCTGGTTTTCGAGTTTCGATGGTGGGGAATAATTGTGAGATATATTTCCTCAAAGATAATTCAATTTTAGAAATAAAAGGTAAAATTGGAGATACTGTATCGATACTACCAGCTAAAGAGGCAGTTAATATTTTAAAAACGGTTGGACTTAAATATGAATTAATAAATGAAAAACTTTATAATGAAACTACAAGAGGCTTAAGTAACGAATTGATTAAAGATTCTTGTAGAATAGAAATAAGTGAAGGTATGGCTATAATTGTTTTTTTAAGAAAATGATTAATTATAATAAATTAAATACAATTTATAAAACAAATTCTTTTATTGAGGCAAATTTAATTAAAGGAATGCTTGATAATTTTAATATACCAAATTTTATTGAAAAGGAAGCTATAGGGAAAATATTTGGAATTACAGTAGACGGTTTGGGAGAAATTAAAATTAAAGTTCCGTATAATTATA